>JAHQVK010000255.1 GCA_019634385.1 Myxococcales bacterium
GATGTGCGCGGACGGTTGCGAGGGGTTGTGTTGGAAGAAGGAGAAAAGGTGTTATGTGATATAGTTGTCGCGAATGCTGATCCATCTTTTGTCTATCTAAATATGGTTGATCCCAAACATCGGAAGACACATACAGATCGAGTTGTTCACAGGCGCCGCCCGTCCATGAGTTTGTTTGTTGCCTATTTTGGGACAGATCGATTGTACCCTGATCTTGCTCACCATACCATTATCCTAGGGCCAAGATACAAAGAGTTGCTCGCAGATATTTTTGATCGTCGGACTTTGGCTGAAGACTTTTCTTTATATCTTCATGCTCCCACAAGAAGTGATCCTGGTTTAGCTCCCGCAGGGCATGAGAACTTTTATGTCCTATCTCCTGTGCCGAATAATCGTAGCGGGCTTAGTTGGTCGGAGATTGGTGAAGCTTATCTTGACAGAATATATATGGAACTTGAACGCAGGGGGGTGCCTGGCCTTCGCGAGCATCTGGTAACCTCGCATTTCATAACTCCAGATCACTTCGAGCATGAACTACGCTCTGTGGATGGGGCCGCATTTGGACTCGAACCTACCCTGTCTCAGTCGGCATGGTTTCGCTATCATAATCGCTCGGAGGATATTGAAGGACTGTATTTTGTTGGTGCTAGTGTGCATCCCGGAGCAGGTCTTCCCGGTGTCCTGTGTTCGGCCAAAGCTACTGAGCGTTTGATTCCGAGCCTGCCGTCGTCAGAACGACTACCGATTCCCGCACCGACTAAAGCTGCGGGGGTGATACTGTGACTGTATCTATTGAAGGTTCACCAGCGCGAGCGGTATCAGATGTGGTAGCTATGGGGGGAAGCTCACAATTTAGGGCTATATTGAGCGCAGGTTCAAAGAGTTTCTCTTTTGCCTCTCGATTTCTACCGACGAAAGATCGAGACGATGCAGCGATGGTTTACGCCTTCTGCCGCCACGTGGATGATGCGGCTGATAAAGCTGAAAGCTCGCAAGCAGGTGGGGAAACACTACTGCAAATACGTCGGGAATTGCGTGGAGAGCGCGCGGCAGGTCCTGTGGTAGGTGCTTTTTTATCGGTTGCAGGGCGTCGGAGGATTGAGGTCGCTCATGCGGAAGAGTTGGTGTTGGGAGTAGCTTCGGACCTTGGTGAAGTCCGCATTGAGGACGATCGCGCGTTGATCCGTTATAGTTATCGAGTGGCAGGGACTGTGGGATTGTTGATGTGTCCCGTTTTGGGCGTAACCGTAGAAGCTGCTCATCCATTTGCTGTGGATTTAGGGGTTGGTATGCAGCTAACCAATATCTGTCGAGATGTGGCCGAGGATGCTCAAATGGGCCGAGTGTATCTTCCAAGGAGCCGCTTGATGGCACACGGAGTGACCTCAGAAATGTTGTTGGCTTCAGAGGCTTCAGCCAACTACGAGTTGCGTCGTTGCGTGGCTCAAGTAGTGCGGGAACTGGTGGCTTTAGCAGATGTATACTACGCCAGCGGAGCACTGGGGATGAACATGATTCCTCCTCAGCCTCGGATCGCGATGGTAGTGGCCAGCCGGGTATATCGAGCGATAGGGCACAAGCTGGTATCTCAGGGGGCGGATCCATGGCGGGGTCGTACGGTGTTGACTGGAAAAGAGAAAGTATGGTCCGCAATTCGCGGTCTTGTAGGCTTGATGCTCAGACAACTCCCAGGGAGAAAAATCAGCAAACCTTGTCACCAGGCTGGGCTGCACGCGCCTCTTGCTGGGTTGCCCGGAACCAATCCCCCGTCGGTACTAGCTATAGATGACGACTCGATCTATGGCAGAAATAACTTGGGTTGAACCCAAGTTCCAGCTTCTCAGCGGGGTTATGCCCCCCTGCGTGACCCCTTGTTGATTCTTACAGAATCAATTCGAGTGGTCTTTGCGGTAAAACTGCAGTCAATGCTGGGTTGTGGCAATAATGTCCAGAATTGCTTCGCCATACAGGCGTAGCTTGGCATCCCCTATACCCTTAATTTGGGCCAGTTCTTCAATAGATTGTGGACGAGTTTGGGCGAGCAACTGAAGTAATGCATTGCTTGCAATCACGTAACCAGGAACTTCTTTCTCTTTGGCTTGAGTGGTTCTCCAGTGACGCAGTTGTTCGTAAAGAGGGGTGTCTTCCGGGTCTAGAGGGACGGGTGTTGAGCTCGTCCCGTTAGGTTTGATCTTGGGGACTCGATCCAAGTCCAAGAATATTTGCTCACGTTGACGTAATGTCTGTATGCCTGCCTCACTTAGGTGCACAGTGGGAAACCGATCAAGAGTTTGATCAACAAGGCC
This sequence comes from Myxococcales bacterium, assembly GCA_019634385.1. Lineage (GTDB taxonomy): Bacteria > Myxococcota > Kuafuiibacteriia > Kuafuiibacteriales > Kuafuiibacteriaceae > JAHQVK01. The sequence goes on from JAHQVK010000255.1 coordinate 2,307, forward strand.
AGCACGATGGAGGCTATCCATTAGTTGTTGGATGTCCGATTTCTTCCAAGAAGCTAAGAGTCCATACGTTGATAACTTATTAAGGCCAGAACTTAAAATGGGTTTGGTGCGTGATCCAAGAAGAACCTCAATAACGCGGGCCTGTCCATATCTTCCCCGCATTCGGGCTATGCAAGAAAGTACCTTGAGGGATGCGGTGTAGAGCTCACCCTCCGCGAGAGTAGGTGAAGGGCCGGAGCATCGGTCACATATGCCACAAGGAGTAGTCATAGTGGAGATGTCTCCGAAGTATTTGACCAGATACTGCCGACGACATTGGGCTCGATAAACGTAGCCGATGGCTGCGGAGAGGCGTCCACGATTTCTTGAGGCCCGAGCTTCAAGGAGTTGGGCGTCGATTCGGCAGGGGCCGGGGAGTAGCTCCGCCGTTCCGACTGGGGTGAAATGTAGGTCGCCTGACTGCTCAAGAGCTACAAGTGCAGCACGGGTTGCGGGACCAAAACGGGGTTCGAGGGCGAGGACCAGAGCGTCTAAGCTAATGGGACCCGATTGAGGAAGGTTTATCTCTAGGTCACGACGCAATTCGAGAACTAGGTCCGGGGTGGGTGATGCAGCCTCGACCCGATGTCGGGCATAGCGCAACTCGGCAGCATCCCAAAATAGAAGAGCACCGGCTGGTTGACCATCTCGTCCCGCACGACCGATCTCTTGGTAATATGCTTCAGGGGTGTCGGGTAAGCTGAGATGGACAACCAGTCGGATGTCGGGCTTGTCTATACCCATACCAAAAGCATTTGTGGCGACCACGACTTGGCGCGGATGATCTTCGAAGCATGTTTGAGTTTTCGAACGCCTGTCATAGGCTACACCAGCGTGATAGTACTCGGCATTATATCCTCTACTTTTGAGGTGAGCGGCTATCTCTTCGGTGTGTTTTCGGGTGGGTGCATAGATGATTGCGGATCCAGATTCGCCCATCCATCTGTCTAAGGTTTGGCACAGATGATCAAGTTTGGCTTCTATGCCTTTGGATAATTCGCGGACATCTACAACCGAGAGTTCCAGGTTGGGCCGGTCAAAGCCGGTAACCACTTTTTCAAGATCATCTTCAACCCCAAGACTTTTGGCGATGTCTAGTTGCACTTCGGGGGTGGCGGTGGCCGTGAGACCAACAAATCGTACGGATGCTTGGGCGCGAAGTTGAGCAAGAACATCACCTAGTCGGGCGTAGTCGGGTCGGAAGTCATGGCCCCACTGAGAGACACAGTGGGCCTCGTCCACGACAAATAGGGAAGGTTTGGCGGCAAGAATGACGTCTAGGGCGGAAGAACTACGAAAGCGTTCGGGGGCAACATAGAGGAAGTCGAGCTGGCCACAGCTGAGGGCAGTCATGAGCTGAGCTCGATCTGCGGTGGTGGTGGCACTGGTCCATGCTGCTGCCTTAAGTCCCCGTTTGGTAAGCCCTTGCACCTGATTTTGCATCAGAGCAATGAGCGGAGACACGACGATAGCGACTCCGGGTAAAGTGAGAGCAGGTAATTGGTAACAGATGCTCTTTCCAGCCCCCGTTGGCATGACTGCCAGTGTGGGACGTCCGGAGAGTACCCGCTCTATGACCTCCTTTTGGCCCGGACGAAAATCGGGAAAACCGAATACCCGCTTCAGGATGGCCTTGGCCTCCTCCAAGCTAGACACGCTGGGACCCTAAGGCGTGTCCGTCAGGTGGGCAAGATAACTCGCGAGAGTTATGCGCATGTTCGGGGGTCATACAGATGAATTAAAGTGTTGATGATGTTCAAAGTTCCTTACTGGAATCACTAATTTGGGCCATGAGCCTGCGTTTGTCGGTAGGATCCGATCATGCGTTCGATGTGTTCGCGAGGTAGGTGCTCCGGGTATTCTCCGGTAGCTTGGATATGGATCGCTAGCGTTTTAGCAAGACTCTCCGCGATATCCCAGATTTCTAGCTCAATGGCGTTAGCGATGCCCTCTAGAAGTTGATCGGCGTAGCTTAGACTTGGCATCCGCTGTTTGCTCATCGGTCGATGGCTCGCTACTTTGATGGGATGTGAGCATAATGTCCGGCAAATGTTAGGGCATCTTCAAGCGATCATTTTCGACCACGACGGCACACTGGTAGATTCTGAACCTCTGCACGCAAAGGCGTGGTCGGCAGTGTTACAGCAGTACGGGGTGACTCATGTTTTTGCGGATCATATTCAGGCGATTGGTCGTTCGGCTTTGGAAAGGGCGGAAGGTTTGGTGAACGAGCATTCGCTTTCCGTGACACCCACTGAGCTACTAGCCAAGAAGCATGAAGCCATGGACTATTTTATAGATATCGAGGGTATACCGTTGGTATCCGGGGTCAAAAGAGTCATCGATTGGGCAACAGCTGAGGGGATCAAATTAGGGGTCAGCTCAGGCTCGTCTCGACATGAGGTAGCTAGAAGTCTTCAAATCCATCGGTTGGAGGACGTATTCTCTGCAGTATCGACCAGTACTGATGTGCAGCAGACTAAGCCAGCACCAGACGTGTATCTTCGGACTCTGGATCTGATGGGGGTTTCCGTGAAAAATGTGGTTGCGATAGAAGATTCGGCGGTTGGCATAGAGTCCGCTACCGGAGCGGACTTAACGACGGTTGCAATATGGCATGACTACGTACCGGAGGCTTGGGTGCAAAAGGCGCAAAAGCGATTCCGCAAATTTTCGGAGATTCATACGTGGCTCCAGCAGATCTATACCACGTCCACCCCTTGTTGATGATATTACAGAAAAGACCCTTTGAATTGCTTCTGTAAGAATCAACAAGAGGTCGCGCAGTGGGGCATACATAGCCCGTCGTAGAAGGAGGAACTTGGGTTCAAACCAAGGATTTCTGCTGTATTGCGAGTTGGATGGTTGAGGGCGTCGATTAGATGAAATCCGAATCCCTCTGTAATATTTGACGGAGTGACTATAGGTTGAGATAGGATTTCCGAGAAACGTTCGATGAAGAAGGTGCATATTTAGACGTTTGAATGTCTACTGCTTGTTTAACAGCCGGTTGATTTGGCCATGAGTGTAGCGGAACTAAGCAGGTACTTGGATTCAACCCAAGTGAATTCTGCTGTAAGCACCAACAAAAATACATAGCCAGGAATAAATGGCCACATTGCAAGAAAGTTGATCGAATCAACTCGTGTTCTACCCAAGCAGGTCAGAAGTTGATCGTGATCGCCTTTTGTCCTACTCGAGCAGGTCAGAAGTTGATCGTGATCGCCTTTTGTTCTGCACGAGCCGGTCAAAAGTTGATCGTGATCGCCTTTTGTTCTACCCAAGCAGGTCAGAAGTTGATCGTGATCGCCTTTTGTCCGGTACGAGCCGGTCAGAAGTTGATCGTGATCGGTGCTTTGTCCTATTCGAGTAGGTCAACCCATTGATGTGGCATGCGCCAATGGCTGGACGGCGGGGTAGACTTTGATGAGGCCGTGGTTGGCTCGATGCCTACCTGTTCTCTGGTTCAACCCAAGTGATTTCTGCTGTAGTGCTCCAAGTGCCCGTTCAAGAAGAGTTTGTTGCTCGTTCTCTTTGTTTGCCTCGAGGGTTCGGAGCTGGTCTCCGACCGCGACCGGTATCTCATCTCGTCGATAGGCATTGTGGTCACGCAGTGAGGCGCAGTCGAGCGAAGCTCTCATTCCGGGTGATTTGTGCTGTAAAAAGGAAGCTTCGGTAGGTTTTCTGTAGGAACTGGAGTGATTTAGGCGGCTAGTCGACGTAGTACCGTGTGAAGAATACCGCCGTTTCTGTAGTAGTCGACCTCAACTGGGGTATCGATGCGAACAAGCGCGGTGAACTCCGTTTTTTTACCGTCAGGTGCGGTGGCAACAACTGTTATGTTTTGCCCGGGCACTACCTGGTCATCAATGCCGATACTAAAAGTTTGTTCCCCAGTAAGCTTTAAAGATTCACGGGTTTGGCCGTTGGTGAACATGAGGGGGAGGACACCCATACCCACGAGATTGCTACGGTGAATGCGCTCGAAACTCTCGGCAATGACTGCTTTGACCCCGAGTAGGAAGGTTCCTTTTGCAGCCCAGTCACGGCTGGAGCCCATACCGTAGTCTTTTCCGGCAAGCACCACGAGGGGAATGCTGGCTTCTTTGTAGGCCATCGCCGCGTCATAGATGAAACCAACTTGGCCGCTTTTAGCTTTAGGATGGGTAGGCAGCTCGGGTCCGTAGTAGGTCGTCCAGCCTCCTTCGGTACCTGGAGCCAGCTCATTCCGGAGACGAATGTTTGCGAAGGTGCCTCGGGTCATGACCCGGTCGTTACCCCGCCGGGAACCGTAGCTATTGAACATGAGGCGGGGTACGCCGTTGGCTTTGAGGTACTCGCCAGCGGGGGTCTCTTCAGCAATGGCACCAGCGGGTGATATATGGTCGGTTGTGACAGAATCACCGACCCTTACTAGACAGCGAGCCCCATGGATTGGCTGAATGGGCGCTACATCTTTTGACATATCTACGAAGAAGGGGGGCTCTTGGACGTATGTTGACTGCTCGTCCCAAGCGTAGACGTCGCTTTCTTTGACCTGGACCGCTTTCCATTCTTCTGGGCCTGCCATGTCGCTGTAGCGGGTCTTGTACTGTTCGACCGATTCCGCTTCATTGACCATTTGCTGGATCTCCGCGTTTGAGGGCCAAATATCCCTGAGGAAAACCTCTTTTCCTGAGGGGTCTTTGCCCAGTGGTTCTTTGAGGAGATCAATATCGACTGTGCCCGCAATTGCGTAGGCAACTACAAGGGGAGGGGAAGCTAAGTAACTTGGCTGAACTTTTGGATTGACCCGGCCCTCAAAGTTACGATTGCCGGAGAGGACGGCCGCGGCAGCGAGATTTCCGGAATCGATTGCCTCAATGAGTTCTTGAGGCAAAGGACCGGAGTTGCCTATGCATGTGGTACACCCATACCCCACGGTGTGAAAGCCGAGGGCTTCTAGATCTTGGGTGAGTCCCGCTTTATCCAGGTAATCGGTCACAACCCGCGATCCAGGGGCCAAAGACGTTTTCACCCAGGGCTTTCGCTGTAAGCCACGCTCCCGAGCTCGGCGGGCCACCAGACCGGCACCAACGAGGACGGAGGGGTTACTGGTGTTGGTGCAGGAGGTAATGGCGGCGATGACTACGTCACCGTCTTTTAGTTTGTGGGCGTGACCATCTATGGTGACATCGCTAGAATGTATGGAAGAATGTCCATAAGTCTTTTCCCGATCAATTTGCCAATTACCTTTCATATCTGACAAAAGGATTTTGTCCTGCGGACGTTTGGGTCCAGAGAGACTAGGCTGAACGTTCTTTAGATCTAACTCCAGGCTATCGGTGTACGTGATGGGGTAGTCATCATTGCGCCATAATCCCTGGAGTTTAGTGTATTTTTCTACCGCGTCGCATAGTTCATCTGAGCGCCCGGTCTTACGTAGATAGCGGATTGTTTGGTCATCTACCGGAAAGAAGCCAACGGTGGCGCCGTATTCAGGAGCCATGTTAGCAATCGTTGCTCGATCAGGCAGGGACATGGAGGCCAAGCCAGGCCCATAGAACTCAACAAACTTACCGACTACTCCCGACTTGCGGAGCATCTGGGTCACAGTGAGTACAAGGTCGGTGGCGGTGGTTCCTTCAACCATTTCTCCAGTAAGTTTGAAACCGATGACTTCCGGAATGAGCATATAGATAGGCTGGCCCAACATGACCGCCTCTGCCTCAATGCCGCCTACACCCCAACCAAGGACACCGAGTCCGTTGATCATGGTCGTATGGGAATCGGTTCCAACGAGAGAGTCGGGGTAGGCAACCAAACTCCCATCCACGTCTTTTCGGAGTACTACATCAGCCAGGTATTCAAGATTGACCTGATGGACAATGCCCGTGGCGGGGGGAACCACACCGAAGTTATCAAAGCTAGATTGGCCCCATTTGAGAAACTCGTATCGCTCACGATTGCGCTCAAATTCTTTCTGCGCATTGATCTGCAGAGCATTGGCGTGTGCAAATGCATCGACCTGGACTGAGTGGTCAATAACGAGGTCGCATTTAACCAACGGATTGACTTTGCGAACATCACCGCCCAACCGCTTCATGGCGGATCGAAGCGCAGCGAGATCAACAACTGCGGGAACGCCCGTAAAATCCTGGAGAACAACGCGACCTGGTTTAAACGGAATTTCCGTTTCGCCAACGTTCTTCGCGTCATAATTAGCGAGACTGCGAACATGGCTTTCGGTGACGGCGAACCCATCAACATTCCGAAGCACAGACTCGAGGAGCACCTTGATGGAATATGGAAGTTTATCTACATGGCCGACCCTGGCTCGAGCAAGCGCACTGAGATCGTAGACTCTCAGGGAGCCCAAGGCCGTCTCTAGATCGGTGACCGCATCAAATGGGTTCTGGGGATTGCTCATCGGGGTGACGCTACGCGGGCCCTCCACATCGTTCAAGGTCGAACACTGCGCCTGGGAGGACGGGTATTGTTTGAGGCTGCGGCGAATCGACGCGTGAAGGGAGGGTTCCGGATTTACCAGGAATGTGTAGCCAAGCGGCGGCTGATCCTCAGTCATGGGATACAGCAGGAATCCCTTGGGTTGAACCCAAGTTCCTGCTTCTACGCCGGGCTATGCCCGGCTGCGCGACCCCTTGTTGATTCTGTTAGAATCAAATCAAGTGGTCTTTGCTGTTTCACTTTGCTCCCTCCGAGAGCATTAGCTGTGAAGTTAATTGGCGAGTAATAATAGGATGTTCAAACGTTTGATGATCTGACTGGCTGGTTGGGCGATCATGTAGGTTTTCGGACTGATGGTATTCGAGACGATAGCTTTGGGTCACGAAGCTCCAAAGAGACCATTTCCAATATTTCATTCCGTGCTCCGTTCCACTTTAGAGCTTCAGGGCTAGCGTTGATGGGCACATCCAGGCGAAGCGTGGCTAGTTTTTTAAACAGCAGGGCTTCGGAGTGATGTTGATTAAGATTGTTGACCAAGCCTGTTCGTCCCCGGAGGTGGAGTGTCCACTGCTCAGGATCGCTCGGTATGTTTTCGATGTGAGGATATACGTTGAGGACCTGGGCGGTACTTTTAGCTCCCCACTTTGAAATACCGGGGATGCCATCTGCAGTATCTCCCACCAGGGCGAGATAGTCGGGGATAGAAGCGGGGGCTACCCCCATTTTGTTTATGACCTCTGGTTCATCGTAGTGGATACCTCGACGTCGATCCCAACAAATTACTCGTTGTCCGTCGACACATTGCATGAGGTCCTTGTCCGGTGAACATATGATGACTTGGTCGACATCAGGATGGCTGCCAAGTTGAAACGCAGCGGTTGCAAGCGCATCATCTGCTTCAAAGTCGGTCATAGGCCAGCAAACAAAACCAAGAGCCTGGGTGATTTGTTCAGCGAGAGGAAATTGTTGGTAGAGATCCGGCTCTATGCCAGCACCAGTTTTGTAGCCTGGGAATAGCTTGTTTCGAAAAGATTCGATGACGGTATCAAAGGCAACCGCAACATGTGTGGCTTGGTCTTTGGTGAGCAGCGAGAGTAAGGAGCCGAATAGAGCGCGGCAGGCGCCAACCTCCTTGCCGGTTGGTCCGGTTCGAGAGGGAGCGCCATAATATGCGCGGAAGAGTTCATAGGTTCCATCTACGAGGTAAATTTTCATAGGAGAGTCTCCTCGTGAGCGCTAGGCCTCCGAACCGAACCGGTACGAAATAAGCCTTTTGCGAGCATCCCGAATTGTAAGTGTATCTGTTATGCGCGTGAGCTCTGTTGCTAGTTGGGGGATGATGACCGTGTTGAATCGATGTTTTAGAATCGTACGGCAGAAGTCCGCAAAAGTGGCCATCATCGGCTAAGACATCGCAGGCCCTGCGTTTGGGGACACCCCATATGTGACCCCGGTTTTTCAGGCCTATCTATGCCGATAGTTTCCGAGCAGTGGTACAGAGAATCGATCGGTTTATCGAAGCTATGTTCCGAAAGCAGGCGGAGCAGCTTTTGTTTGGGACCGGAACTCCAGTTCGGATTCGAGTGGCTGGTGATGAAAAAATCATTCTCGATAAAGCTGTTCGAACCGAGCAGATAGTCAAGCTTTTGGCACCGATTGCCGATGGTCAGTCCTTCGCTGAGGCAGGGGAACAACAGTTCTTCTACAATTCGCCGGCCGGCCGGGTTCGCGTGCGAACTTGTATGAACGGCAGCCGGCTATCGGCGATTGTTTCGCCTCACATAGAGGCCGAGTACGAGGCGTTTTCAGCCACCGGTGAGCTTGGGAATTTTTCGATCGATCTTGAGCGGTCAGCAGAACCGCGCACTCAACTAATGGATGGCGTTGTGACTGGGCAACTGCCAATCATGACTGGGGTGGGTGTCTCTTCGATGCCTGACGTGGGTGTCTCATCGGTGCCAGGTCCTAGTGAGCTGGATGTGGACCGGCCGGGCAGTGAAGATTCAGGGGTTCTTCGTCTCAAACCGCAGGTCATGCCAAGAGCTGGTGTGATTCGCGGGGAGGGAGTGCCGGCAGCACCTGAGTCCGAGTTCGGTTCCCGTCGGGCCCACTCGCGAACCTCATCAACGCGGCGTACGTTCGCGATAGATGCGATTTTGCGTCAATTGGTCGAGCAGGGTGGGTCCGATCTGCACCTTACTGCCGGGCATGTCCCCATGATTCGAAAAGATGGGGATATGAAGCAGATGGAAGGATGGGAAGCTCTTTCATCAGAGACGATTGAATCTTGGCTCTTGGAGGCGGCTAATGATGGTGCTGAGGAAGACTTTCACGAGAAAAATGATTCCGACTTTGCCCATGAGATTAAAGATTTAGCTCGATTTAGGGTGAATATGTTTCGAGATCGCCACGGGGTGGGGGGGGTGATGCGCACCATTCCGAGTGAAGTGTTGACCGCGGATCAGCTTAAGCTTCCTGGCGTAATTCGACAGATGTGTCAGCTGCCGAAGGGGTTGGTACTGGTCACCGGACCCACCGGTTCGGGTAAGTCGACAACCCTGGCTGCCATGATTGACCTGATCAACGAGACTCGTAGTGATCACATTATCACCATTGAGGATCCAGTGGAGTTTGTGCACCGGAGTAAGAAGTGCCTAGTCAATCAGCGCGAGGTGCACACTCATACTAGGTCATTCAGCAGCGCATTGCGGGCCGCGTTGCGCGAAGACCCAGACATCGTGTTGGTCGGTGAAATGCGGGATTTGGAAACGGTTCATATTGCGATTGAGACCGCAGAGACCGGGCACCTGGTGTTTGGCACCTTACATACCAATACTGCTCCGAGCACGGTTGATCGTATCATTGATCAGTTCCCCTCAGGCCAGCAGGCTCAGATCCGAGTGATGTTAGCAGAGTCTCTTCGAGGAGTGATTTCACAGACATTGTTGCGGCGTAAGTCTGGTGGGCGAGTGGCCGCCTTGGAGATACTACTGGTCAACAACGCGGTGGCTAATCTCATCCGAGAAGGCAAAACGTTTCAGATTCCTTCAATTATGCAAACAGGGAAGGCACAGGGTATGCAGACTCAAACGGACGTGCTGATGAGCTTGGTGACTGATGGCACGGTTACACCTAGCGAGGCCATTGCGAAGGCGGTCGATGCGGGTGCTCTCAAGAACGCACTCCAGCGCGCAGGCTATGCGGTGTAGCCATAAAAAGTGCCCCGAAAGCAACTTTTCACAATGTGAAAAGCGCTGTGGAGGGAGATGCATAAGTTATGGGCTTCATTCAGAGGATCACCATCCAATATAAAGCTCCTAAACCCGGAGACTTCGGTGCTTGCCCACCCAGCGCCGTCTAGTCGTAAAGGTACGACAAGATCCCGCCGGAGGGAGGTTCTATACTTAGAAAGGCTTTAGGCGCAAGGAGGTAGTTTCTGCGGGTACATAAATTGTCTCCGCTTGGCTCACCATCCATGGATAGAGCTGGGTGATTTGTTGGCGAAAATGGTCAAGATTGCCGGTGGTAACTAGTCGGAACTGCGTGTTCTCAGTGCTGATGTGACGGTGACCAGAGCCTACGATCCGCCCTGCAAGATCTTCAGCCACCGCTTGGGCTGGGTCTATCAACTGAATTTCCGGAGCGAGGGTCCGGATCAATGGGACCAAGAACGGGTAGTGCGTGCAGCCGAGGATGACCGTATCGATGTGTTCACGTCGGATGGGTACTAAGGCGGCTCGAACCGCACGCTCAGTGTCTGCGCTGGTAAGGTTCCCGGCCTCAATAAGGGGGACAAAGTCGGGGCAGGCCACTTGAACGGCTGCTCGGTGGCCCTGGTGGTAGAGAGCCTTTGGATAGGCTTCACTATTGACCGTGCCCTGAGTCGCAAAAATCCCTATCCGCCCAGTTTGGGTCACGGCGGTGGCGGCCTGAGCACCCAAGCGAACCATGCCCATCACTCGTTGGGCCCCGTACAGTCTTTGAGCTTCTGCTTCGTAGGTTGCTGAGGAAACGTTGCAAGCCATGATCACGTGGTCTGCTCCCTGCTCGAAAGCGTGGGCAGTGAGGCCCTCGGCAAAGCCCCGGATTTCTTGGAGTGGACGATGCCCGTAGGGAACATGGGCTTGGTCGGCGATATAGTAGTAGCGGGCCCAGGGCCGTCGCTGGGCGATAGCGGCAAGTACGGTCAGGCCTCCGACACCAGAGTCGAAGAGCGCAATGGTGGGCTGACGAGCATGATCGATATCGGAGGGGGAATCAGCCTCTTCGCTTGTGGCTTCATACATATCGGAGCACTAAGTGAGCAGCTCACTAGCTCGCCCAGCCGGAGTTGGTAAAGGTGATGCTGGCAATGCAGGGTTAGTCGCGGCGGGGAAATTCGGGATCTTTTACTTCTGTGGCTTCGACATCGATTACGGTCGGCGTTGGATTCTTGGGGGTGCGCTTGCCCGAAGCTCCCCATGCAGCAAAATGCGTAGAATTCGTAGTGACGACGACCAGCTGCTGGGCCCACCGCCTGGCGGCCCACTGTCGCAGGGGTGGAAGTAGAGTGAGAAAACCGATGGTGTCAGTCAAAAAGCCTGGAGTCAGCAGTAGCGCGCCAGCGACCAGAAGCATAAGGCCCTCCACAAGTTGTTGGGCCGGGACCCGACCCTGCTGACTCTCGCTGTGAAGCTGTTGTAGGACGCTCAATCCTTGATTCCGGACCAAGGAGGCGCCGAGTATCCCGGTGACGAGAATACACAGAAAAGTGTTGAGGGGTCCGATAGCGGTGCCCAGTTGGAGTAGGAGATAGAGTTCGAGTGCGGGAACCGCTACAAAGATAACGAACAGGCCAGACACTACTTGAGCCTGACAGCGGAGAGCGGAGATGACTAGTTTTGGCACGACCTACTCGACGATCGCTTCTTGAAGAGCTGGCAAGGTATGCTCAAAGCCCACAATACAAAACGAATGAAGCAACCAATTTGGCCCGTTTTCAAACCTTTGTGGAGCAAGAACCGGAGTGTTTTGAGCGGAGTCATCCGTTTGGACATCTGACCGCATCTGCCTGGGTGGTGAATGCGGCTGGGGATGAGGTGGTTCTTCTTCATCATAAGAAGTTAGATCGGTGGCTTCAGCCCGGCGGTCATGCGGACGGGGATCCCGATGTGTTGGGGGTGGCGCTTCGTGAAGTGGCTGAAGAGACCGGACTTGTGGACCTGTCGTTAGCGGTGGAGGGGATTTTTGATATTGATATTCATGCGATTCCGGCTCGACCGAGACGTTTTGGAACACTCGCGCCGCCTGAAGGGACCCATTTCCATTTTGATGTGCGGTATGCGCTCAGGGCAGGGCCGGGTGCGGAACTCATACCCAACCATGAGAGTCATGCAGTCCGGTGGATAAAGCTTCGAGAGGTGGGACACATGAGTTCCTCGCCTTCGGTACTCCGGATGGTAGAGAAGTGGATAGCGGCAAAAAAAGGGTAAATACTGATGAGGATGAGGGGTAAAGAGGGTCTTTTTTGGCGTTGGACGCGGATATGGGGCCGGTTTCAGCTTGTCCAACCGGCCTAAAGTCAATAATGCGCCCAACAGTTGTATGCGAGCTAGCGACTTTCTCCACGCGTCCGAGGTCTTTGCCGAACGACACCTCGGATCCGACGACAACACCCAACAAGAGATGCTCGAAACCATCGGGGTGGCCTCTGTAGAACAACTCATTGAGGAGATTGTACCGGAAGATATTCGTCTGACTCGCCCGTTGGCGCTCGGTCCTGCCCTGACTGAGCGTGAGGCCTTAACTCGACTACAGGGGTTAGCTAGCAAGAACCATGTGGTTCGCTCGCTGATTGGGTTGGGATACTACGGGTGCATCACGCCTCCGGTCATCCAGCGTAATATTCTGGAAAATCCGGGTTGGTACACTCAATATACTCCCTATCAAGCAGAAATTTCCCAGGGACGACTGGAGGCTCTAATTAACTTCCAGACGATGGTTGCGGACCTCACTGGCTGCCCACTGGCTAATGCCTCTTTACTTGATGAGGGGACGGCGGCGGCGGAGGCCATGTCCATGTGCTTCGCGATTGCCAATTCCAAGCGGAGTGCGGGGGCGAATCGGGACGGATTTTTCGTTAGCGCAGATTGCCACCCCCAAACGTTGGAGGTGATTAAGACTCGAGCAGAACCTCTGGGTATCAAGGTGGTTGTAGGGCCGGCTGATGGTATCGATGTGCTTGCCTTGGGGCTATTCGGCGTCCTTTTGCAGTATCCAGCTACGGACGGGGTGGTTAGGGACCTGACGCACATCATCCAGCAGATTCATAACGGGCAAGCGCTGGTGGTCGTTGCTACCGATCTTCTTGCACTTACGATGTTAAAACCGCCGGGAGAAATGGGGGCGGATATTGTTGTGGGTTCCGCTCAGCGAATGGGGGTTCCCATGGGGGCCGGTGGTCCTCATGCCGGTTTCATGTCAACGGCTCATGAATACCGACGATTGCTGCCGGGCCGGATAATCGGGGTCAGCAAGGATGCTCAGGGACAGCCCGCATATCGTTTAGCGCTCCAAACCCGTGAGCAGCACATTCGCCGGGATAAAGCGACATCAAACATATGTACAGCGCAGGTCTTACTGGCGGTGATGGCTGGTGCTTACGCAGTGTACCATGGACCCGCTGGGCTGCTCCGAATGTCTCGACGAATTCACGCTCATGCCCAAGTGTTTGCGGAAGGCATGCGCCGGTTGGGCTTTGAGGTCTGTTCTACGGACTTCTTTGATACGGTTCGTGTCCGGGCCCCGGATGTTGATCTTGTCCAGGTGGCGCTAGAGGCGGGCTTTAACATTCGTCGTTTATCCCAGGGGGATGTTAGTATCAGCTTTGATGAGCTTAGTACGCCCTCAGAGGTGGATGCGCTGTTGTCTGCGTTCGCTGAAGTCTTTGGGGTCAAAGAGCGATTGGTTTCAGCAACGGAGCTGGCCGCGGAAACGGAGGTTGATCTTCCTGATTCTCTGGCTCGCACAACGCCGTTTTTGGAACATGAGGTTTTCTCTTGTTATCATTCTGAGCACGAGATGCTGCGGTACTTGGGACGCCTCCAGGCCAAAGATTTGTCTCTCACTCACTCGATGATTCCGTTGGGTTCGTGCACTATGAAGTTGAACGCCACCGCGGAAATGCTCCCAGTGACATGGCCGGAATGGGGTCAGCTTCATCCGTTTGCGCCTTTCGACCAACTTGACGGTTACCGAGAATTATTTGCCGAGTTGATCGCGTGGCTGTCTGAAATTACCGGTTTCTACATGGTATCTCTTCAGCCCAACGCGGGCTCGCAAGGGGAGTACACCGGACTGCTAGTGATTCGAGCTTATCATCATTCTCGAGGTGAGCATCAGCGCAATGTATGCTTGATCCCAACATCCGCCCACGGAACCAATCCAGCCTCTGCAGTCATGGCTGGGATGCGGGTTGTACCCATCAAGTGTGACGCTCGGGGCAATATCGATCTCTCGGATTTAGAGGCTAAGGCGGACCAGCATGCTAACGAGCTGGCCGCGGTAATGATCACCTATCCGTCGACTCATGGGGTGTTCGAAACGACTATTCGCGAAGCTTGTGAGGTGGTGAAGCGTAGGGGGGGGCGGGTGTATCTCGATGGAGCAAATCTAAACGCTCAAGTAGGACTCGCCCGTCCTGGAGACTTTGGCGCAGATGTCTGCCATCTCAATTTGCACAAAACCTTCTGCATCCCTCACGGAGGTGGAGGACCGGGAATGGGGCCGATCGGGGTGGTCGAAGAGCTAGCACCATTTCTGCCCGGTCATGCATATGCTATGGAGCAGTCCCCACAGGCTATAGGACCGGTGGCTTCAGCCCCCTACGGGAGTCCTAGTATCTTACCCATTTCGTGGATGTATATAGCGATGATGGGGGCGGAGGGGCTCAAAGAAGCTAGTCAGCTCGCCATTCTCAATGCGAACTATATGTTGAAACGCTTATCAGGCAGTTACAACATTCTATTTACCGGTGATAATGGTTGGGTTGCCCACGAGTTTATTTTGGACTTACGACCATTTAAGAAAACTGCCGGGATAGAAGTGGAGGATGTAGCTAAAAGACTCATTGATTTCGGCTTTCACGCACCCACTATGTCCTGGCCGGTGGTGGGAACAATGATGGTTGAACCGACAGAATCGGAATCACGGGTGGAATTGGACCGGTTCTGTGAGGCCCTGCTCATTATTAGGGAAGAAATTCGAGCCATCGAAGAGGGGCATATTGCGGTACAGGATAGCCCGCTTAAGCATGCTCCCCATACTATGGCCTCCGTTGTCCTTTCTGAGTTCTCAGGACAACGATGTTACCCCGCATCGGTGGGTGTTTTCCCCGCGGCTTGGGTGCGTCACTCGAAGTTCTGGCCTTCCGTTGGTCGGGTCGATAATGCCTATGGTGACCGAAACCTGATGTGCACGTGTCCACCGATGGATGACTTTATTGATGGCGGAGGTTAATTCTGCATGCAGCAGCCCGGGGAAGAGTTGGGTCCAATCTCCAGCGCTACTACGCACGGCCAGGCGGAGCAGCGCGACTGATTGAGGACCCTTTGATTTTTCAGAATATTTGTCTCAACGGCTCTATGCTGTATCATGTAGCGGACCAATTATGACCGAACTAGAAGAAACGACACGGAAGAAGATCTCTGACCACGTAGCGAGTGGCGATATTGTCCTGTTTATGAAAGGTCGCCGGCGGATGCCGCAATGTGGTTTTTCTGCGCAGCTAGTTGGAATTCTTGATCAGCTGGTGGAAAATTACTCGACAGTGAACGTGTTGATGGACCCGGAAGTGCGCGAAGGCATCAAGGTGTATTCGAGCTGGCCCACCATTCCCCAACTATATGTGAAGGGAAAGTTCATTGGTGGGTGTGACATTGTGTCCGAGATGTTTGAGGCCGGTGAACTGCAAGAGCTATTAGGTGTGAAAATGGAGTCGGTGAGTGCGCCGTCCTTCGAGGTGAGCGACGCCGCGAAACGTGCACTGACAGGGGCGTTAACGTCTGAAAGCGGAGAAGCGGTACGATTGACCATCGATGCTCGTTTCCGCGCTACGATGGGTATTGATGGGGCTGGTCCTATGGATCTGTCATTTGAAGCCAACGGTGTGTCGTTTGTGGTGGATCGAGGAACAGCGAAACGTAGCCACGGTCTCAAGATAGATTTTGTTGAAGGAGAGTCCGGAGGTTTCCGACTCGAAAATCCCAATGAGCCGCCAAAGGTGGTGCAAATGGCCCCGGCGACCCTCGTTGCTTGGCAGAAGGAAGGCAAGAGCTTCCAACTTGTGGATGTTAGGACGGAGGATGAGGTGGCTAAAGCCAAGATTGCAGGCGCCCAGCTACTGGATGCGACCTACCGTGAGGCGTTACTCAACATGCCCAAGGATACTCCGCTCGTTTTTCATTGTCATCATGGCGGACGGAGCCAGGCCGCGGCGGAGTTCTTTTTGGGACAGGGATTTACCAAGGTCCATAACCTAGCAGGGGGAATTGATGCATGGTCGGTAGAGATCGACTCGACGGTGCCTCGCTACTAGGGCGTGTCGTCCAACTCCGGAACGCGTTCTAACTTGTATCCCTCATTTGCGAGAGGACACGCCCTAAAGTGATAAGGAACAGGAAGCTAGCGATGGCCCCTCTTCCGTGATCGGCTGGGCTCCAGAGTTCGCTCGAACAGGAGCTGCCCATCAATGTCAACCAGTCCAACGGTCATGGCCTGGTTGTCATGATCAATGTCCACCTGTCCAAAGAACTGGTAGCCAGCGAGCGGAGATAGATTGGGTGCCGGCGGTGCTTTCTGAAAAACGACCTGGGGACCGAAGGTGTTATCCAGACCGTTCGGTCCAAAACTGCCCGCGTTGATCGGACCAGAAACGAACTCCCAGAATGGATCAAAGTCCGTAAATTGGGCCTGGTTTGGGTCATAGTAGTGGGCAGCACAGTAGTGCACGTCAGCGGTGAGCCACACCGTGTTCTCGATGCGAGCCCGCTTTATGAACCGAAGAAGATTTTTGATTTCTAATTCTCGTCCGAGCGGCGGTCCGTCACCGTTGGCGCCATTTTCCCATCGCGGGCGGCCTGTAGAATCGGTGCCGTCACCTACCAATAAACCTACAGGCATATCGGCAGCAATGACTTTCCAAGTTGCTTTGGAGCGCAGCAGCGCCCATTTTAACCACTGGATTTGAGCTCTACCCATGAACGCCGTATCTTCGCCTGGGCTAGGTTGACGGTTGAAGGTATTTGGGCCTCGATAGCTTCGGAGGTCGATGACAAATACGTCGAGGAGTGGTCCGTAAGGAATATGGCGATAGATGCGCTCCGACTCGATGCTACTATTTAGGCGCAGTGGCGCGTACTCTAGAAAAGCTTTGGTCGCTCGTCCGACCAAGGTTGGGACATTGCGGACTGTATACCGATCATCGAGCACCTTGGAATCGGACCAATTGTTTGTAACCTCATGGTCATCCCATTGCCAAATTTGGGGCACTTCAGCGTTGAAGCGACGGACGTTTTCGTCCAGCAGGTTGTAGCGATATTGTCCGCGAAACTCATTGAGGGTCTCTGCAACCTTGCTCTTTTCTGGGGTAGTGATGTTGCGCCACGTCTTTCCGTCTTCGACGGTCAGTTCTTCTTCAATAGGCCCATCAGCGTAGACTGTATCGCCGCTATGGAGAAAAAAGTGTGGCTTACGCTTCCGCATGGTTTCGTAGAGGCGCATCCCACCAAAATCAGGATTGATGCCATAGCCCTGACCAGCGGTGTCTCCAGACCATACGAAGCGGATATCTTGATGTCGCCGCGGGGCGGAACGAAAGTGGCCATAGATAGGTTCGCTTTGGGTGCGGTCATTATCGAGACCTTGGGCGAGGATACGAAGATATATGTCTTCACCAGCTGGGAGTCCGGTAAGATCTACACGTCCAGTAAAGTCGCTGCTCTCTAGTTGGTGAGGGCCCCGAAGTTGGCGAGCATGCCGGAACATTGGATGAGTGTCCCACTCAACATGCATTCGAGCGGGCCGATCACTCCTAGCCCAAACGATAGCCCGATCCTCGCTAACATCTCCGATTTGAATCCCTTCGGTCAGGACTGGTCGCTCTTTGGTTGAGCGTATAATAGCTGGCGAGCCTAATACTTTAGAAGGATTAGACAAAAAGACTGTTGAAGTAAGTGTGCTGGTTCTTGCGATGAAGCCGCGTCGGTCAAATGACTTATATCTCATGGTCTTCCTTGTTGGGAGCAGCCAAAGCTTTGAACCGAGGCTAGGGAGTGTAAAGACACGTCCTAGGCAAAGACGGTTCGGTGCCCAAGGGATCCAAAAGGCCGTTGCTCCCACGGCTCATATTTGAGTTCAGGCGGGGCGTGTTGATGGCTTGATGGTGACAATACCGAAGAGGTGCTGCGACTTTACTGTGAATACAGCAAAGACCCCTTGAATGGATTCTGTAAGAATCACCAAGTAGTCGTGCAGGGGGGCATAGTCCGGCGTAGAAGCAGGAACTTGGTTTCAACCCAAGTGATTTCTGCTGTATAACTACTTATTTGCCACGATCTTTACCCGATCCGAAGAGCTTCGGCCGTGGGTTTCTGGAGCGTACATTTCTTCAGCTAATACTGGACCAGCGATGAACTCACCGGGAGTTGTAGCCCGGGTAATGTAAGTATACCGATGAATGCCAGGTTGAAGGTCGATCGCAAATGCTTCCGCCCCGGTATCTCGAAGGGCTTCGTGGTCCCAGGTCCACGACCGCCAGAGGTGGGGGATGTTCTCTTCTCCGTCTAGTTGGGGTATGGGAAAATCCGCGCCGGGATTGGGGCCTGGATACAATGGCTCAAACCCCGCAGGCAGTCGGTCAACAACAGCGACGTGGTGTCGGGTGGCAGTAGCGGCGATTTCCAGTTCCACCTGGACTCGGGCACCAGCGCGAATCGTCCATCCGTCTTCCGTCTTTTGGACATCATCAGTATTATCTACCGCGCGATATCGGCGCGTGACGGCGATGCCTCTGTTAGCAGCGGATACATCCAAATTTTTAGATACATACGTCCATCCAAGCCGAAAATACATTCTACCGGCACCCTCTTTGCCTAGGGTTAATGTGGGAGAAGATAGATGTTCGGAGAGCCACCGAGTTGGTATAGTTACCGATCGGGGTTGAGTGCGCTTTGAATACCTAGTCTCTAGGGCTAGTTGATCACCAACCCACGCCCGGGCGCTGAAGCTTGGCTTGATCTGCTCTTTAGATTCAGCGTAGTTTGCTACCGCGAGGAGCGCCCAGGCATTCTCTTGGGTATGGCGCCAACCACCGGTTGCACGTCGACCGGAGAGTAAGCCTCGTAAGAGTTTCTCCACGAGGGGGTCCCCAGGTTTACTTTCCAACAGCCCTAGTAGATAGATAGCATCTGCTCTCGCTGGTCCGAATAGCAACAGGTGTGTGCTTGTACTGTAGGTGCTGACGAGATGGGCAGTTTTGGCGGTGAGGTTGAGCCTATTGTTGAGCGCGGTCTGTAAGGCCTTCATCTCTTTGCCCCATTTGGACTGTACCGTGACCCCATACAGCCAAGCTAAGACCTCTGTAGAGGCTCGCTGGTAACCGCCCGCTAACTCTAGAACGAGTTGTACATCTTTAATACGGGTAGACGATTGGCTCAATGACCGAACCCACAGGGCATGAGCTTGAATGGAGGCAGCAACCGCGGGAGGCAGTTCTAAGGTGGCGATGTATCGCGGAAGTTGTTCGAGCCACGTCAAAGCCCTGTTTAGAGAAGACTCAAGTTCATATGCTTCCTTTTCCGAGAGTACAA
The DNA here is from genome assembly GCA_019634385.1 of Myxococcales bacterium. Classification (GTDB taxonomy): domain Bacteria; phylum Myxococcota; class Kuafuiibacteriia; order Kuafuiibacteriales; family Kuafuiibacteriaceae; genus JAHQVK01. Next base: position 21,638 of record JAHQVK010000255.1, read on the forward strand.
TCTGTTTGGCCTGATGGGCGCTTTGGAGTCGAAGCAAGGCATGGGTGATATGGGCCGTGATAAAACTATCGGGACGAGGGGACTGCGGCCAGTACGCCCAACCACCATCTGAGCGTTGAGTATCTACTAATTCGCGGAAGTCTTCGCGCAGGTATTCGAGGTGATTTTTGGCCGCAGCAGAGTCTGAACTGGAGAATAGCTCAGGAAACCGTCTAGTGGTAGCGATAATGAGGAGCCGGGAGGCTCGTTGCTCAGCGGAGTTGAAGACATGTTCAACAACTTGAGTATAAGCATCGCGGGCCGCGAGGAGTTGGGTGGGAGCAACCTGGATGGTCAGACCACCGATATCCATCACCGGATCCGGGGGTGGCGTCAATGTTCGCTGAGTAGAGGTCTTGATCTCTAAGCTGCCATAGTCTGCGAAGGCTTCGCGGACGGTGGGGGCATAGATAGGCAATTTTTTCTCGATGGCGTCTTCATGTACGGTGGAGGTGACAATAGCCCTGATAGATACTTCGGTGGCTGGTTGAACAGTCGCTGGGAACCGCAGCTCTACGCGACTATGAGGACCAATAGTGGAGGTTACCGCTTGTGGAGTTTCCAAGCTTAGTCCATCGGCCGTGGATATTGCTGCCGTGAAGGGAATGGGCGCATTGGTTTGGTTCTGGACAATAAATGGTAGCTCCACCCGGTCACCGATTGACAGGAAACGGGGCAAGGCCGGCTCAATACTGAGCTTCTTTTGTGTTACAAAAGAAGCTTCACCTCGACCGAAGGAGCGGCCGCGAGTGGCAGCTATGGCTCGTACTCGGTACTGGGTAAGATCATCTGGAAGGACAAAGCTTGATACCGCCTGACCCTGCTCGTTTGTGAAAAGTTGACTTGCGAAGTGGGCGCTGGGCCTAAAATCGACTCGGATTGCCGGTGATTCTCTACCGCTGGGCATGTTATCAAGGCTTTTTGCCATCATTGCCATTTCCACCGGAGCGCCAGCTGTTTTTCTATACCTCCGTCGACGGCGTGACTCCGATTCGCGCTTATTCCGAAGGTGGCCGGGAGTGGAAGAGGAGGTCAGTACTAGTTCTTTACGACTGTGCCAGCTGCGCAGATACGTATTGCGCTCTGGCCAGAGGGTCTTAATCGGATCTGGCCAGCTAGACTTGCTAGCGGCAAGAATGGCTTCGTCTACCACCGCGAGGGTCACTTCAGCATTGGTTACGGGTTTTCCATTTGCTGTTTGGACCGTGATTTCAACGTCCATTCGCTGGCTCGGTTCTGTTGTTTTATGACGGGGGGTGACTGTGACCTCCAGTCGGTCTTGTTTTGCTAGGGCATTGAGGACGACATTGCCTTGAGCTTCGCGAGGATGCGAGGGGCTGCCCCCCGCCAGCCAAACATTAACCTGAAAGTTGGGGGTCAAGTGGCGGCTAATGGGAATCTCAAGTTGGGTGGTATTGCCCTCCAGTTGAATGGGTTCAAACCGTCGGACCGTGTCAGCAACTGTCCACCAATAGCCGCGGGCTTTGGCAAACGGGCTGCGTACGGTAACTTTTGCGTAGTCGCCGGGGGCGTATACCTCCCGGTCGGGGGCAAGCTCTACGTTTTCTGCGGCCAGATTGTCGTAGGGGCGAGATGGTTGACCGGACCAGTACACCAGGACTTCCGTACCATTCGTTCTCTTCTGCTCATCGGTGACTTCCGCGCGTAGTACGTAACGTCCTGGGGCTTGGGCCTCAATAGCGCAGGTGCTCAGATCGGTTGTGGATACTTGAGTGCACTCAGCTACAGGCGGCTCGTGTAAACTGACCTGTGGGGAGAATCCGGGATTTGGATAAAGCTTAAGCGTTACCGGGCGCTCGGCGACTGGGTTGCCCTCTATGTCCACAACCACGAACTGGGGCTCGAGTTTCTCTCCTCGGTTAATGAAAAGCTTGGGTACTTTAAGACCGATGTACGAGGTGCCGGGGTGGACCAAGGCGAGAGTATGAGCTGAGACTCGCCTTCGGTCTCGATCAGAAACTTCGGTATGTATATCCAAATTTACAGGGAAGGGTTCGTGGATTTGGCTGGCATCAATGTGCAGCTCAGCGTGACCGGAGGGGTCAGTTTGACTTTCAAATTGTTGTGGCTGGATATTGTTTTCCGGTAAGCGCCACCACCACGGCCGAGATTGCCCAAAGTGCCAATCAGACCATCCGGGTGGTGAATAGTGTGCGCCCTGTTGATGGACCATCCAATGGATATCGGCGTTGCCGACAGGGCCTCCGCTGTATGTCTGTGCGCTGACCTGAGCTTTGATACTTTCGCCAACGAGATAGGGAGGGCGATTGGTCTTTAGTTCTACGGAAAAGCGATTGCGTCGGAATTCTTGGACCTGGAAGGTATGAGAGTATCGTCCGCGAAGCGAACCAGACCGAAGCTTGATTGCCATCTGGCCAAGCCCTAAGGCACACTCTTCCGGCAGAGATAGCTCTAGAGAAAAGCTCCCATGTTTCCCGGTTGTGAGTACCCCCTCTTTGATAGGTTTTGAGCCGCTGATAGTGACTTCATAGTTTACGGTGGCTCCTTCCGAAAGTGGTCTGAGGCCTCTCTTTGGGTCAAACCGGCGTACCCATCCTTTGATATAGGCCTTTTCTCCGGGACGGTACATGCCTCGGTCATCAATCGTGAGTACCGATAATTTAGGCTTTGGTGACTTTTCTGCACCAAAACTTCGATCGTCACCCCATTCAGAGCCAGGCAGGAAGCCCCCGCCATTGGAGATTAGCCAGGCGGATTGACGTTTTGAGGGGAGTTGGAGCTTAACCCAACCCTGTTGATTGGTTTTAGCTTTCGGACCGCGTGGTTGGAGTTCAATATCTAGGTTGGGTAGCGGTGTACCGTCGGGGCCGCTTGCGGCTACGTAGAGAATATCTTCGCCACTGTGCCATGCATCAAGAAATACATCGGAGATAGCAACCCAATGATGATTTGTCGTCTGTTCACCTTGGTGTCCGGTTCCGCTGATAGATACAAGGGCCATGCCATGGTTGTCTTCGAGGATGGTTTCAAGAGAGACAAATGTGGTGTGGAGTTCTGTAGTTGGTCCAGAGACAGTGATGGGACGCTCGAAAAATTTCTGGCCAATACTGGCGAGCTTTGCGCGGCGCTGGCGGCGAGTGGAGACCCAAGTCGCCCAATCAGTCGCACTTACCTTACGGACGCTAACGTTGAGGGCGTCTATTCCGATGGAGTCTACGGGAATCGATGGTGACGAGGGGAGTCTGCGTATGAGGCCAGCGGAGCCGGAGTAAAACGCAGGCAGGGGTGCGCCTATTTCAACCTCCAGTGGCTCTGTTGGGCTTAGTTTCTGCTGATGTTCATCTTGGAGATCGGGATGAGGGGTGAGCGTGTAGGTTGTGAGCGGCTGGAAATCACCAGAAAGACCAATGCCATAGCGGGATAGTTCGATTTTCAGATTTTCTACGGGGGGTTCAATGGTGACCGCGGGCTCTGGATGATGGTGGGTGTTAAGCTGGGTTGTGAAACTCAACATCATGGGTGCACCAGGGCGACAATCTTCTTTCCAACCCCCGCAAGTAACTTTTTTGACTGTAAATGGACCATGAGTTCGGAATACGGCTCTGTAGGGAAAGGTGGCTGGCAGGGGGCCTTGAGTGGACCATTGGCCGGCTTCAACTGTGATGCGAACCTGGGCTGAGGGTGGTAGTGGCTTCGTCGGTACGAGCGCAACTACATGGTCGGATGAGGATTGGGGATAGTTTCGGCTAGCATATATATCTTTTTTAATTTCAGCCGGATTGGCAAGTTGCACGGAAGGTCCCTCTCGTGTCCCCACCGTCAGTTGAGTAGCATTGGCTACTTCCTTTTTGTTCACCGGCTGGTTGAAGAATAAAAGCATGACCGGGCGAGTGGATACATCGTCCCGTGAGCGACGAGGGTAAAAGCGCAGAACCTCTGGCGGTGGTGTCCTGAACTTTGTTCTTTCTTTCTTTTTGAGTGTGCTCCCGTCGATAGCCGAAAACTGCTTAGACACGGTCACGGCGTATTTGGTTGCAGCCGGCAGCCGACGGGTCTTAGGCTCGTAGAGTAGAGTGGATGGATCTACCCAGCGCCAGGTGCCAGGTGGTTCCGGTTTTAGGGTGACGCCTCGAGGGCGTTTGACTGCCTCAAGCATGCCCAACCCCACCACCGGCCGGTCGAACTGGATTTGCACACTATGAGCGGACTCCACTTTCCCGTTGGGAATCATGCGCAGGATTTTGAGGGGAGATGTTGAGACTACCTTCGTGGGAGGCTTCTCATTGCTGCTCGACGGGGGAGGAAAAGGCTGGGCCTGAGGTGTGTCGGATACGGGTGGAGGTGAGCTTTGAGCCGGAAGCTCAAAAGCAGGAGTTGATGATGAAGAAGGGATCCCTATTCTCTGGAGAAGTTTGCGCGTTGCATCTTCTTCCAGTGGCTGAGTGACTGCTTTGGGAGTTGAGGGCTTGTGGACGGCGGGTGATAGCGATTTACCCTCACTCAGCACAATAGTGAGGCGCTGAGTATCTTCTTCGGTGAAAGGCATGGCGAGAGCCCGTTCGTTTTCGCTTAGGGCGGGTACATCAAGGGTGGGTGGGGAATCGAATTCGGCGGCACACCCCGAGGCAAGCAGGCTTATGATAGTGCCTAGGGACGCTACGTTAGATATTTGCTTCATTTTGTTTGCACCACAGCACAGATCGGTGTGGTTCTCCGTCTATATCGGAAGGCGTTGGAGGGGAACGGTGGAGCGTTCTTAGTGCGACGTTTCTGCTAGGGCGCTCGATTCGCCCTCAGCTACGAAAACCCACAGAATATCACCGATGCCGGAACCTAAGAGGTTGACTGCATCCTCCGCATCCATAGGAACTATCGTAAGACTTGGACGAGTACCTCGGCGTTCAGCTCGGCTGGGAATCCCTTCAGCATAACGAACGTGTCCGGATCCAGCGAGAACAACCATGCGCTCAGCCGAATCGGTGGTTGAGAGGTAGCGGTGGAGGTTCTCAGCCATGGACTCATCCCACAATATTTGTGCGGAGTAGAAGTGCTCGAACGCTCGTTTTCCGTGATGAGAAGCGTGCTGTTGCCACACAAGCTGCAGTCGAGAGCGGTGGCTGGGCAGTGTATCATCAAGTGCAGGGACTTCGCCGACCAGCTCGGTGGGTACATTGCTTGCCCCACCGGAAGCGATGGCTTTTGTGAGTTCGGCTCGAGCGTTTAGCGCTACCAGTGGGTGCTGATTGCGGGCGGCCCACTGAAAAATGGGGCGGTATAATCGGTAATCAAACCCCCAACGCTTCTTCCATTCTACGCCCTCGAGCATCGTTTTTTCGTCAGTGGTGGTCAGGTAGTGATCCAGAGCGCTTTGGAACGGCCACTGCACCATCTCAAGTCCAACGGCTACCGAACCGAGTTCTGCGGTACGATGCAGAACTTCCAGCTGTACCTGATGATGGCTGGCGCGGGTGTGCTGTTCAGCGACGTAGATGACCTTGGCGTCCTTTAGGCGAATTTGGAGGTCGTTATCGCTTATAGGCTGGCCGGTGCGCCCGTCAAAGAGGACGTACGGCTTTGCCCATTCTTCAGCCCGTGGTCCGGGTGCATCGAGGTCAGGACCAACCGGAGGATGATTGGGAGGTAGCTTTCCCCTGGCTATAGGGGGATGGCCTTTGGGGAGTGTTCTGGGCGCAGAAGCTACGGATAAAGGAGGCTGCTGACTCGCGCATGCACCGAGGAGCAAGGTTCCAACAAGGACCGACCAAGATTTCACCCCCAGATCCTGTCATTATGCCGGTTCTACGTCACTCTACTATCGACCTTTCCCTGGTTTAAGCGCATACTTTGTAGGTATCAGGCCAGTCTAAGACTTGGATTAGAAAACAACGCGAAGTCCGGTGGCAGCTCCGACAGCCGCCTCTTGCATACTCAAATTGACTTGCGCGAACAACTTTACGGACCAAATGTTGAGCTGTAAGCCAACGATACCCCGAGTGAGTGGCACATCACTTTGGCTCTCCTCATTGGTGGTGATTGAGCCAGAGCCTGCATTGACCGCGTTCCCATCTACCACACCGGTAAGATTGGCACTGAGACTCATAGATACCGAGACTCCTCCTAGAGGGACGTCCAAGCCAAATCCACCATATAGGGTGAGGAACGTTAGGAGAGTTGTATTACTCGTCAGTTCTAAAGAAAGATTCTGCGCGGTCTGTGTGACCTCTATTTCGCCCTCTGCGAGAGTCTGAAGTCGAACGGAATCTCCTAAGGAACCGTTGACCTGGACTGAGTCGTTGAGACTTACACGCGTTTTTGCAAAGTTGAATCCGGTGGTTACATCGAGTCCCCCCCATTCAATCCAAATAGATGGTTGTGAGGGCCCAATGACTTTGAATTGGGTATTTATCCCAAAGTTGATGAATTCACCTTCGTACTTTTGAGCGCTCACTGGAAAGTACATTCCGTGTAGGGATGCGGTAAACCACGGTGCCTTCTGTTTCGCAAAATTATAGCCGGCCATCAATGTTACAGCACCACCGAAGTTTATAGGTAAGACTCGATCGACATCACTCGAGGCATCCGGTGTGTTGCTGGCTTCATCGGACGTAAGAGCGGCATTGACCCCAATCCCGAAGAATAGGCCACCTGGATTGGATGAGTAGTCCGCGCCCATACCTCCGGGGACGAGGGCCTGGGCTTGAGCTGAGAGTTTCAGGGATTGTTCAATATCGAGCAGTCCATACAGATCTGCAATTTCGTTACGCAAGAGGGTTTCGAGTTCGATATTGGATACTTCAAGTTCCGAGGCCAATAGCTGCGCTTCGGGTGTCAGAGTTATGGTGACACCAATATCGCTTTGTGCGCGAGCCGAAAACTCGGTGACTGTCAGCACACAAGCCATGGCCACAACAGTAGCTGCTAGTTGATGCAACACGGCCGCAGTCTGCCAGCAGGAAGAAGGCGCGTCGAGCAAGTAGCGATACAGCAAAGACCACTTGTTGATTCTTACAGAATCAATTCAAGTGGTCTTTGCTGTAAAGTGTTTCCCTGCTGACTATGTGGTCAAAAGAAGCATAGGTGTAGGCATGTTTTGGTAAAACAAAAGGACTAACCCTTCCCCGTGAGCCTGCCCGAGCAAGAAACGAAATAATCAATCAATAACCAGCTCTTTGGACCTCTCTATTGATGCCACTAGCAAAGACACACTAGATATATAATTGCACTGACGGCAAAAAACTAAATATATGTGCTGGTCTATAAGCCTCATCATTAGAAAACCATGTTTGTCCCTTGACACTGTTTTTGATAATCATTATCAGTTTCGGAGTGAGAGAGGGATAGCTATGCTTAGTTGATATGGTTGTGTGTTTCTTGACGCAAAGACCTACCTTTGTGTAGTTTTTACTGCAAATTCAAATGAGATTTGAGAGCTAGCGGTGCTTGGTTTTCCATGCGGTTGATGAGAGTAAACCGTTGACTTTGTCCGCGGACTGAAGGTATTCATCACCAGCTGATGGAGCTCGCCGACCAACCGGCGACGAGCAAGCCGGCATCTGTCTCTAAATGCAGTGGGTCTTGTTGAGAAGACGCAGCAACCATCGTGACCTATACAGCAAAGACCACTTGAATTGATTCTCTAGCAGCCTGTTGATTTAGCCCAGTGTGTGGCTATCGAGCCAGGCTTTTCGTGAAACGTTCTGACGACGAGGCGAGCGTACCTGGCGGTACGCGACCGAGGAGAGACTTCTTGTGGTCAGGATGTTTCAGGGAAAGACCGGCCGATAGATGCCTGCAGGGCTAGATCAACC
>JAHQVK010000256.1 GCA_019634385.1 Myxococcales bacterium
TGAAACATCCTGACCACAAGAAGTCTCTCCTCGGTCGCGTACCGCCAGGTACGCTCGCCTCGTCGTCAGAACGTTTCACGAAAAGCCTGGCTCGATAGCTACACACTGGGCTAAATCAACAGGCTGCTAGCAGGCCATCGGAAAAGTGAGTTAGGCGCTTCGCGGGTCCTTTTTCCGTGGAACGTCTGGACCGGCTTCGCCTTTCATCGGCTGTATGCGCCCTCTTCATCCAGAGCGTTCCACGGAAAAGATACTTCGCGGATCACCCATCCCACTTTTGTGATGGCCTGCTAGTGCTTGCTGGAGGGCTTTATACAGCAAGTGTTCGCGCAGCGAGGCAAAGCGTGGCGTAGCAGCAGGAACTTGGGTTGAGCAGGCCACCTTCGGTGGTCTTTCTAGGGAACATGTCGATTGGATTTGCCTCTCATCGGATGTACGCCCAGTGTACGGCCTTTGAACTTGGATCTTAACATCGGCTTACATTTGTGAATCGCGCTTTCATTTGGGGATTTTTTCATGGGTATCCGTAAATACCATACCGAGGGTCTCCAACTTGGGTAGGTATCTTTGGTAAATTGCGGCCTCGACTGGCAGTGGACACCCGAGGGCTGGGAATTGCTTGTTGAGCAAATCCACGGTGGCAAGAGCGGCCGGAAGCCCAACACTTTTAGCCATTGCTGTGCTGGAACTATCTCCAAGAATATCCAGCGTTGAACGCCAGCGATATATACCAGTGCTTGTGGTTGCTTCCATATCATGGTGCAAAATAACGCGGTCTTTTCCCTTCTTGGGGAGTGCTAATCGGTGTTGCAGTAAGGCAGTGAGAGCGGCCGCGGGCGTTGTGGCGTATGCGCTAGCACCACAGAGATCCCCGATTGGAGTCGAAGCAAACAGTCCAAGCCAGTGGAGCTTTTCTAGCGCTTCGTCACTGGATATCGTGCCCAGTTGGGTACGGACGCGTTCTTCGATGGTCCCTCGCCCTGGAGGAAGGAATGCCTCAATGAGATCTATCCATCTCCATTGGCTGAGATTCTCTATTTGGGTGGTTTCATCAGCAAGACCAAGGCGGACAATGGTCATCCATGTTCTGCAAAATCCGGGGTACCGTAAGGTAGCACGTACCATAGTAGAAATGGACTCCAAGCCAAATATATCAATGTATCCAAGCGCATCTCGATTTGGATATGCTTCGAAGGCAAGCGCCGTGGTTGGCAGGTGTACAGGCCAGGTTCGACCAAAAATCTCCCAATGTGGGACTATGCGCACTTGGCTGTTCAACAGAAACCGAGCGCCACTTTCACCAGCCATCACCACGTTACGGGGATTCCAGGTCACCACGTATCCGAGTGGATTGGCATCATGCTGCTCAGCTAGTCCACCCCCGTAGGACCAAAACGACCGGATGGTACCTCCATCAGCGTGAATCTTTTCCATCAGCTGCATGGCGGACATGTGGTCGAGACCTGGGTCTAGACCCAATTCACTGGCGAGGGTTAGACCATGTGAACGTGCTTTGGCGTCCATCAACCTGAGCTTTGGATCTCGGTAGGAGGCGGACACCATCGAGCGTTTGGCTTCGAGACATAGCTCCGCGACCGGAACCTGAAAGGACGGAGCCAAAAAATTAACAACCACATCCGCTCGTTGAATTTGCTTCATCAGTTCGGGGGTATTGGCGGCGTTGAGGGCAAGTGCCTCGCCTGAGGGGTGGCCCTGCACTCGCTGCTGAGCAGCAGCGAGGTCTTTGTCGCAAACCGATACATGGAATTCTCCCGCGGAGGCTGTGAGTAGATGCTGAATCAGGGATGGCGTACTGTGGCCAGCCCCTAAGACTAAAACCCGCTTCATTGGGCAAGAATACTATGACCAAACTCTGATCGGTATTGACCAATGGAGGTGGGGTGACCCCATTTCTTTTGCCTGAGAAGAATTCGATGATGTGTGAGTCTGTTGCTTGCTAGCCATATGGCAGAAATCACTTTGGTTGAACCTAAGTTCATGCTTCTACGCCGGGCTAAGCCCCGCTGCGCGACCCCTTGTTGATTCTAACAGAATCAATTCAAGTGGTCTTTGCTGTATCAACGGCCGATTCGACTAGCGGTGAGACCACTTTCAAGCAAAAAGGCTAATCCCATAAGTATAAGCAAGATGCGTGTTAGTTGATCTTGTCCAAAACTGCCAAAAGATTGGCCTTGAATACTGCCGTGACTGGCCTGGCGGGATTGAGGTGATCGCTCGCCCCGGAGGATGGCGTAGGCATCCTCTAGCGGGGTTGGACGTAGATCGGATTCTGATGGGTCAACATTTACTGCGAAGCCACTTGAGGGTATATCAACGATCGCTTGATCTACTTGAGCGTGTACCTCGTAGAACCCTGGTTCATCGGTTGCGGAGAATAGAACATGGTCGTGGGCTAGCTCCGAGTGCCTAAAAGTGGTTACTCTGCCGCTGGGTGCGCGAACCTGAAGTTTGGTAGTCTCCGCAGGCACCTTTACCTTGTAGGTGTCACCAACATAAGTTCGGTGCTTTTCCGGCTCCGTCAAAGCTTTTCCAAGCCATAGAATTGTTTGACGGACCAACGGAACAAAAGATGGGCGAATAGCTAGATCAGTGAGGTCTCTGTCTATGGAAGTTGTCAATAAGGCAACACGTCCGGATGGCACTTCGTGCAGAAGCAGAGCCGGTGACCGGTCTCGGAAACGGAGAAGTATCTGCTGTTTGTTGTTTGCCTGGGATACGAATGGGACATAAGCGCGGGTTTTGGTTGTAAGTAATCCACTGAGGGGCTCCCCTTCAAATAGTTTAAGAACCGGATGATTGAGCTGGGGGCGAATGAAGCGATACACCTCGTTTTCCCGGGCGAATCGCATCTCTCCGAACTTACCGGGCAAGAGATCTTGAAGTCCTGTCTTGTAACTACGAGCATCAAAACCCTCGGAAAGAGTAATCCACAAGCCTCCTCCTTCCTGTACAAAGCGAACTAAGCGGTCAAAATTTTCCTTGGATAGGAAAGGTACCCCCGCCAGCACTACAACATCAAACTGGTGTAGATCCGCGCGACTGAGGTCGTCCGCGGATATGATTCGCGGGGTGGGTTGATCGGGGGAGCCCGCGGAATGTGCCCGCTCAAGGTAAAAGACCTCATCTTCCTTTTCTATACCCGAGGGGTCACCATCAACAATAAGACTACGTACATATTTCCGGACGTTGACGCGTATATAATAGGTGTTGTCCTCTTGAAGTCGGTCGGGTTCGAGTGCTAGGATACAAAATTGGGTCCCGGTAGTAGAAAAGGTATGACGGAGACTGCTTTCAGTCATTGTGCCTGGCACTATATCCAGGTTGATTCGGTGTGAGATCTCCTGGCTTGTGCGGAGTTCGAGAGAGCGTTGGTGTGCCTTAGATGCATTAGTGTGCTCTCCATAGTTTCGAACTCGGGTGTGTAGGGCCACCATCCGGGATACACCGCTGGGAACTACTTCAGAGGCTGCGTTAACTATACCGTAGTTCTCTCGTTGGTTAGGATCAATATCACGCAGAACATTGACTAGTTGCAAAGTGGCGGTGGCCTCTGACCCAGAGACCCTAAAATTCGCAGGACCATCAATGGTATTTTTGGAGAAATCTGACAAGACGACCACCCTATAAGTAAAGGCAGGCAATGAATCATCATGGCTCCCTTCAGGAGTGCGTCCGAGGGCCTCTGTTGCTGCGGATACAGCATCAGATAGCAGAGACGGTCGCCAATGAGGTTGTAGCCGGGACAAAATTCCGTGTAGGCGTCCTCGGTCTCCGGTCGGTTGGGCAAGTGGTAACTGCGGTGGATTACCGGCCACTACGATAAGCGCTTGATCGGTGGTCTTAAGCTCATCGACCACTGTTTGTGCGGCATCAATGGCCCGAGAGAATGCGGAACGTTCTCGGTATTGGGCCCGCATAGATAACGAAGCGTCGATGACAATAGCTACTCGTTCAGGACCGATCGCGTTGGCGGTGGTTGGCATTGGCGCGGTGCCAATCAGGGGTTTAGCTGCGGCGAGGGCAAAAGCGGATAGAATGAGGACACGTAGTGAGAGCAGAATGAAGCGGCGTATGCGCCAACGTCGCTCAACCCGCTTTACGCTTCTTAGTAGAAGTTCCATGGCCGGAAATGGCTGAGTGCGCGGCCGGAATCGATGAATGAGATGAATGATAATCGGAATTAGTCCACCCAAAAGGCCAAGCAGCATCCATGGTTGGGCGAAGGTCATCGACTTATACTCCTGTTTCTCGCGCGATGAGCGAGAACTCGCGCGATAAGCGGACCGGGGGCTTGGTCGGTGCGAGCGAGATGATATTCAACACGCGCACGACGGCTGGCTGTTTCGGCTTGTCCTCGGAATCGGGCTATTTCTTCCAAGTACGCGGAGCGAATTTCGCGTCCATCTACTCGGATGTGATCTTCATTTTCAAGGGAGTTAAACAGCGTTCCCTCTTCAAAAGGAAACTCCAATTCGTCAGGATCTAAAACGTGGAACAAGATTACATCGTGGTTTCGGGCTCGAAGACGAGCGAGTCGGGGAAGTGCCTCCAGGCCTCCATCTAAGAGATCAGTACATAAAATAATGGTGGTACGTTTAGCCAAACCTCGAGATAAACTATCGAGAGCAGCGCCCATATGTGTCGGACCACTAGCTTGCACCGAACTTAACGCATTTAGTAGCTCTTGCAAGTGACCTCGGCGCGCCCGAGCTGGAACAGAAACATTGAGTCGGTCAGAAAAAAGAGCCAAACCAGTAGCATCTCCTTGGCGCGCAAGAACAAAGGCAAACGCTCCAGCAATGGTTTTGGCAAACTCAAGTTTTGTTAGTCGCTCGTCGGTCTGAGCAGGGTAGTTCATAGTTCCGGAGCAGTCCAACACAAGGAGTACTCGCAAAGAAGATTCGTCCTCGAATCGCTTTATGAAATAGCGGTCAAATCGGGCGTAAGCTCGCCAATCTAGGTGACGGAGTTCGTCACCTGGTGAGTATTCTTTGTGTTCAGCGAACTCTACACTCGAGCCATGATTTTTGGACCGATGCATACCAGCAAGTGCACTGTCAGCAACAATTCTAGCTCGAAGAGAGAGTTGTCCAATGTCGGCCAGAATTTTGGGATCAATCTCCAAACCCTGATGAGTTTCCGAGTGCTGCTCGGTCGAAGTACTACTAGCGGGAGCTGGGTCTGAGGACATGTCAACCCCGTATGGTATCAAGTATCTCTTGTACCAAGTCGGACGGACGGATACCTTCCGCCTCCGCATGAAAGTTGGTGACCACTCGGTGAGCGAGAACGGGAACCGCAATGGCTCTAACATCGTTGATGGTGGCTGATGGTCGTCCCTCCATGGCCGCTCGGGTTTTGGCACCCAGGACTAGATATTGGCTTGCGCGAGGGCCGGCACCAAAAGAGACGTATTCTCGAATTTTATCCAGCGTTGGACCGGATATGTGGTCTGCGGCGGAATCGGGCCGGGTGGAGCGGACCAGTTGGACCGCATGTTGGGTGACATTGTTGGGTACCGGGACCCGCCGAACGAGCGCTTGAATCTCAATGATTTGTTCTGGTGAAAGAACTTTCGGCAGGGGTCCTTGGTTTGCCTGGGTGGTTGTGCGGACAATTTGGACTTCTTCATCCTCCGTGGGGTAGGAGACGTTTAGCATGAACATAAAGCGATCCATTTGTGCCTCCGGTAGCGGATAGGTACCTTCTTGTTCTATGGGGTTTTGGGTTGCAAAAACATGAAAAGGGGTGGGCATAGTATGTGTTTGCCCTGATGCCGTGACCTGATGTTCCTGCATGGCCTGAAGAAGAGCGGCTTGAGTTTTAGGCGGTGTTCGATTGATTTCATCTGCAAGTAATAGATTGGTAAATATAGGCCCTTTGACGAAACGAAAAGCACGTCGGCCGTCGGAGCCTTGATCTAAGATATCGGTACCAGTTACGTCCGAAGGCATGAGATCCGGCGTGAATTGAATCCGATTGAATGAAAGGTCGAGGGTTTCAGAGAGTGTTTGAATCAGCAATGTCTTGGCAAGGCCAGGAACACCAACAAACAGAGCATGTCCGCCGGCGAAGAGAGCAATCAAGAGGTGGTCAATTACCTCCTGCTGACCGACAATGCGGTTAGCAATACTTGCTTTGGTAGCTCTAACAGCTAATGCCAGCTCTTTGATTCTTGCAACATCGTTGGTTTCGATCGGCATTGTTTTTTGGGACGTGTTTGTACTTGGGCTCATAGTGTATTGCAGGCTTAGTCTAAGCGAATAGTCTTTACCGACTCAGAAGCTGAGAGGGATAGTTCACGTTGAATGGTCTTACCTTGTGGCGGTTCTATCTCAAGGGTCCATTGTCCTGGACGAATTTCAATAACCGAAGTGGGTGTTACTGAGAGGGTGGAGATGCGTTGACCTTGTTGGCTGAAGTAGACACGAGAAAAAGGCATACCTTCGATTTTTAGGCGCGCACCGGTACCCAAAGAAGGAAACTCCAGAGAGCCTCTCTCAGATTGGGTTAGGGCCAGAGCTGCTTGTGCTCGCTTGCGAGTGGCGGGTTCGCCATTTGTTCCTTCCGCTGACAAGGTAAGTTGATGGATACGGGGATCAAAAGGATTGATGTCGATCGCTCGTGCTAGCGGGAGCTTCATTCCTTCCCGGTCATTACGTAACAATAAGATTTCGGCCAGGGTGACGTTGGGACCAGCCAGTTCGGGCATAGCTTCTATCGAGCGCCGAGCGGCTTCTTCAGCTCTGGCTAGATCGTTATTCGCGAGGGCTAAGGTAGCAAGCTTGGCGGAAACGAGTGCGGCTCCACTCTCTGAAAATGCCTTTTCGAGTTCTTTTTGCGCGGCTATGTATCGCCCCCGAGCGTAGAGAAGATCAGCAGCGCGAGCGTAGCGCCGGGCTAGGTCGCTGAGTCCATGTAGTTGATCGTCTGGGGTTTCGGGACTATTCTTTACGACGATTTGTCTTTGGTTACTAACCGGTCTGTGGTCTTTGGGAGGGCGTATTTCGCGTTTGAGCAGCGAACGTTTCCAGCGCAACTCCAAAGCTTTTAGAGGTGCTCCGTACACCGAACGCATTGCCTCTTCAACCTGACCTTGATTAGCGGCGAGGGTCTTTAGCAGACTGCGAATACTCGACCAACCCTTCATATCAACGAGAAACTCAACAAAGGTAAAGACCTCAGTAAAGGCCAACGAAGCTGCTTCCTGGCTGGGTAGTTTAGCCATTGAAGGGTGCATCTCTTCAAAGGAGATCAGGGCGCGATTTTCTGCGGCTTGTCTCAATTTTTTCTGCTGGTCAACGGAGATTCCCAGTCCCGGTTCTCCCCGCCAACTCGTTTCCGTATATTTTGCCAGACCTTCATGTAACCAGATAGGAACTGTGTCGTGGGATACATTTCCGATGATTAGGTGGGCGAGTTCATGAGCGAGCGTATCTCGCCACGCATAACCAAAGACGATGGCTCGCGGAGTGGTTATCATTAGTCGGTTCCAGCGACAGAGCGCGATGGTACCCGAAGTTTCAATGTCTCTAGATGTCAGGGCTGATACTGCGGCGAGTGTTTTCGCGGTTGGATAAATTTCTACAACAACTTTTTCGGAAGGCTTCCATCCGAGAAGATTACCGATTTCGTTGCGTGCAGCATCGAGAGCCTCCAAGGCGAACGGTACAAGTAAGGCATCTTTTCCTGGGTGGTGACGGATAATGAAATGCGTACCAACATATTCTAGATAGCCTTTTGTCGCCTTGCTAGCGCTTAGCGCAGCATCGGTATCAAGCAGGAATTGAGGGGGAGCTCCATTTTGGTGGGCTTTTTTGAATGCCTCAGCTGCCCCGGAATGGTCACCTAGATGAAATTTGAATTGTCCAACCAAAGCATTTGTTATGGGATGGTTCGGATAGTTTTGTTGTAATTGCAGTATCTTGGGACGGACTGTCTCAATTTGCCAAGTGCGAATAAGGAGAAAGGCTTCACTGGCCAATTCCGAGTGGCTTGATAGTTGTGCGAAGCTCTGCTCAGGAGACCAGGCTGTCAAGACCAGAGTTATCAGATATAGATGCAGATAGCGGAGGTGAATCATTTGACGAGCTCCTGGTAGTAGCGTCGAACCGCCTCCCGGTAGGATTTGACCGTACCTTGTTTGGCAGCATCTAGGAGGTCCTTGCGGAATTCACTGGGTGCTTGATACTGTTCTGGCTTGGGGATTTCCACTCGATCTCGATTGAATTGACCTTGTCCACCCCGCTCATCTTCTCTGTCATTTCCCCGTGGCTGACCAAATGGCAAGGGCACACCTACGCCCTGGCCACCACCAGATTGATCTCCCATCTCTTGTAACTGTTGAGAAAGCTGGTCAAGGGCCTCCACCGCTTTGCGTTCTTGGCTTGCGGCGCCCGGAGCATTTCCCTCGCTGAGCTGTTGACCAGACTTGTCCATTGCGGACTGGGCATCAGCCATAGTGGATCGCACCTCGGGGCCAACAATGGGTAACTGCTCTCCAAGTTCTTCCAGCCCTTGCTGGAGGTTTTTGGCCATTTTAGATAAAGCCTCTTGTTCCATTTCGAAGCGGTTCAGTTGTTGACGTTCGTCTTCAGACAGCAACTCGTTGGGATGGGGAGTGAGCTTATCAATGGCTTCAAGGACCCCTTCGACCAACGGTTGAGCCTCGGACAGTGCCTCAAGAGTTTTGGCCGCACTATCACCGATACCAAATACATCACCGAATTGAGCGATCTGGTCCGTTCTACGGCGAGCCTCATAGCTGAGCTCACTCATTTGCTGAAGGGCCTGGCGTAGAACCTCTTGAGCTGATCCAAAGTCCTGGGCACCTAGCGCATCCTTACCATCCGTAATACGACGTTTGGTGAGTTCGAAGAGTTCGAAGTTGGGTAGATGACGCTCCGGCCTGACCTTGTGCAGGATCTTTTTAGCTTGTTCCAACTTCTCTATATGGCTTTGGATGAACTTCTGAGCATCTCCAAGCCGGTCCTGAGTACGTTTACGAAGCTCACTGGCAATATACTCCGTTTGCTTGGTTAGGCCCCGTTGTCGCTCCCGGAGTTCCTCCAGTTCACGCCACAGCTTTTCGGCGCGCTGAGTGATTTCACTGTACTCCCGGGTTTGTAGTTCTTGGCGCCCCTCTTGAATTTGCGAGAGCATTCGCTCGGTTTGGTTGAGCATCCGGTCAAGAGTTTGGAGTGCTTCATCAAGATTGCCTTCCTCAATTTGTGCTTGGAGATCTTGCAAGTCAGGCAGACGGCCGAACGCCTCATCAGTATTAACGAAGTCTTGGGGTATTTCGGTTCGAATACGAGCCAGTTCAGACATGATCTCCTGAATACGCTTTTGAATATCTTGGATGGCGAAAGCGATCTGTCGTCGCTTGTCCTCAGTAGGTGCAGTCTTGTATTCAGTTAACGCTTGTCTCAGAGTTTGTTGCTGAGCTCGAAGAGCGTTGGTGAGAGATTCCGCGTCCAACATACGTTGGTCGTCAATAAGATCTGATAGATAGACCGACTGCCTTTCAAGTGTATCTACCAACTTTTCCTGTTGGCGATGGACGGTGAGGACCAGAGCACTTCGCCGTTCCCGTCGCTGATTGCGTTTCAGGCTTCGGGAACTACGTTGTAGGACTCCAGTCCGACGTTGTATCTCACGGGCTGCTTGTGCAAATGCATCGCCCACACTAGGGCGCCCTAGTGGGTCCGAGCGAGCTTCTGAACTCGCTTTGCTAAGGCGCGAGATGGCCTCATGAGCCCGGAGTTCGATCTTATGTAGGGCTTTGAGATGACTTGTGATGGTTTGGGTTGTTTTTGGCTTACCGAATGGTGTCTCGAGATTATCGCCCAATAGATTGACAACCGCATCCAGGGCTTCTAATTCCAGCTGAATGACTTTTGTGTGCCGGGTTCTCTTTGAATATATGTGTAGTTCCTTAGTTTCGCTGGCACCAACTTTCGGGCCGGTAATGACATCGTTGTCGAAGACCTCAAGGGTGTATGCGACCCGGTCGCCGGGTTGAAGGGGTAACAATCCGAGATCGAATCGAGTGATACCAAAGAAATGGTTTTTTCCCCGGGTTCCCACCCGCAATTCTTGATGCCCTTCCTTTGGGGTGCCTAGCACTCTCCAGACAATTTGAGAGTTACCGAGCGCGAAGTCATCATCAGCCCGGAATTGGATTTTTATCCGGTCCTTGCGATTGACTTCCAGCGGACTTGTCGCAGGCGTGAGAAGAGCAACCTCTGGGGGATGATCGGTCTCTAGCGAGATTTCATGTCCGGATCGTTCCACGAGGACTGTTCCACCTTCATCCACAAGTTCGAAACGATATCGACCAGATCTAGACACCACGAATTGGACCTGAAGAGAGTATTCGCTCACGTATATTTCGATGCGGCGTTCATCTTGCGCTTTGGTTCGTTGGTCACCGAACGTGAGAATGGCAACGCCGGACCGAAGCCGACTGCGCGAGCGGGTTTCAATAGTGATTTCAGTGCCGGGAAGGGCTCTGATATTACCGTCGGCCGACAAGACTTCGCGAGGAGGTATCTGGGTGTACTCCGGGTAACGATAGGAGATGGTCATCTCGCCAAGTCGAGGTTCGGGGGGTGGGGGTATGATCGCCGACTCTAGATCTTGGACCGAACTTAATGCCCGGATGATGGACCAAGAGGTGTTTGGCGCCCAGAGAAATGTAAGAAATACGGCGATAGCCAAGCTCGCCAGACCCTGCAGATATCGAAGAGCTCTTTTGGCCGATTTTGCGGTGGTCAGCTCAAGCAGGTCTTGGGTGTGGACAAATTGGGTGGCCTCCACAATCGCCTTCCTACGGAGCTGATCGCTAGCTCCCGGCGAACCGAGTTCGTCCTGGAGTTCAGCAGCATCCAAAAGTGTCACCGTGCCTGAGGACGACACTTGCTGGTCGAGCCATCGAGCTACCGAGATGGGCCCTCGGGCGTGTTGAAACACTCTGCGGGCGACCAAGAGGAGAACAAGAAGACTGCCGAGGCAAATGACGAACAAAGTGCTGAGAGCGCCCCATCGATCGGAGGCCACAAGCACACCGAACCAGGCTCCCAGTGATAGAGCAGCCAACGCGACGGCGCATAGCCCCAAGATGAACTCGATAAAACTCTCCCGTCGAAGCTGGTGAAGCGTGCGATGAAGTAGGTCATCGAGGGATCTTTGGAGCGCGGCATCCTCGGCAGATCCAGGGGGATGTTTGGAGGAATCCATGGCATCCGGGTGAAGTTCGTCGGACATTCTACTAGAACTTAGCATGCGGCTTGTCTTCAGCCAGATGAACCTGAACTTGTGACGGTTATGTGGGTTGCCCCTTAGCGATCGCGGTACAAGAACAAGATATGGTACGTGCCCCTCGGGACCGGTTTACCTATCGGTCGTTGTACGCCGTTCTACTTTTATTTGTCTCGGTAGTTGAATCTACGGGCTGTTCGTCACGTCGGACGGAGTGGTTGGAGAGATGCTATGAGCAGTAGGGAAGCCGCTTTGGATACCGCTTTGGTGTCTCGCGCCCAGGAGGGGGATCGCGGGGCCTTCGGTGAGCTGGTTGAGCGGTACCAAAAGCGAGTATACTCCGTTGCCTACGGGATCATGCGGAATCGGGATGATGCCTGGGATGTTGCGCAAGAGGCTTTTGTAAAGGCCTACCGAAATATTCATCGTTTCGAAGGAGAATCGGCTTTTTTTACCTGGCTTTACCGGATTACCTACAATCTGTCGATCGACCATATACGGGCGAAGGGTCGTAGGGATGTTAAGCTTGTAGACGAGAATCGAGAGCTTGAAAACGCTCTCCAGCAGGAAGGGAAAGCTACTTCCGGAGTAAATCCAGCGGAGCGTGCGGACCGAGTAGAACTCAGCTCCATCCTCCATCAGGCAATGGGCAAGCTGTCTGAGAATCACCGGGCAGTCATTGTTCTTCGAGAGGTAGAGGGGCTGTCGTATGAAGAGATTGCCGACGTGCTGGGGGTTAAAAAAGGCACAATTATGAGCCGTCTTTTTCACGCTCGTAAAAACCTACAAACCATTTTAGCTCCTTATGTGCAGACTGGAGAGCTCAGTATTGATGAGCGTGAACTCTCTGCTGAAGGAGCATAGTGCACCGATGTTTAGGCGGCGTACCGGAGAGATGTGAGATGCTAAAGTCCGCACATAGGGGGCTGGATGTCGTGCTTACGGCGCTTCGGTCCGAACATGAAGAACTCCGCCGCGAGCTGGTTGGAGGTGCGCCCGAGGTGCTGAAGCGCATCGGGGAGTTGGGTGAAGCGCCCTCGGATGATGATTGGCTATTTTTCCCGGATTGGGATCTCGACTTGGGTGACCAGCTGTTGACGGCACGGTTACGCGAGGAAAGTCAGCAAGTGACGGATGAGATAGCTGATGAAGATTGGCGCCGGTTTCAAGCGGGGGTTGATCACCGGATAGCCCATGGGACGGAAACGACCGGCGTAGATCCTTTGAGGGCAGAAGAAGCCCCTTTGCCGGTGTTTTCACTTCTTGTTGATGAACATCGAGCAGCGGTGGAGGCCGCGCCTGGCGAATGGTCTGATTTTAGTCAGCACGCTGTAGAACGAGCAATGTCACCCGGTGCGGGGGCGGAAACGTGGGCGGTGCGTACCTTGCGCGATGAAGTAGAGCAGCGCGTTGAAAGAGATACGCCCATTTTTGAGGGGCCGTTTCGGCGGGTGCTGGAAGACCGTCTTCGCCAACTGGAAACTTACGAAAAACCCCAGCCTAAACCATGGTTTCGCCTATTGGCCCCCAGACGTTTTGGTGTGGGACTCGCTGCGTCCATGGCTATGGTAGTGTGCTTAGTGGTCGGGAGCAGGCTCTCCGAGCGAACAAGTGGGTATATGCCGCTTTCTGGGGAGGTGTCGGTGGATACGGTCGATTTTGAAGGTGATCTCGTGATGATTCCCGAAGAAGGCGTCACTATGGTTGTTCTGACAGAGGTGTAATTATGCGAAATAATTGGATAACACCGGGCATAGTGGCTGTGGTTTCGCTCGGTATGTTGTTGACGTTTCTCGGGAGTGCACAGGCCGCTGATGAGGTGGGAGTCACTATCGAGATAATGAAAGCGAGCAAGGAAAAGACCGGTTTCCAGGGCCAATCGAAGCGCTATAAGTCACAGATCTCTCGCTTTGGATTTGCGGGGGCGCGGCTCATGGACAAAGTAACTGCTTTAGGCCGTTCTGTGGGAGAAAGTGTGGAATTAAAGTTCCGTGATGGTGGAGGTCCGGTTCAGATGGTGAAAGTGAAGGTCCTGTCTTCCTCTGCGCAAAGCACGAAACTGCTGGTGCATATTCCGGCTTATCGTTTCAGAACTGAAACAACCCACAAAAATAACGGAACCTTTGTTGTCTTTGTTCCCAAAAAAGAGCTCTTCTTGGCGGTGCGGCCCAGTCGACAATAGACGATGATGACGGGTGCACTGACTCAGAATCCCTTCGAGATTTGTCGAACCAGATAATGGGGGCTGAACGAGAGCAGCTCTTGTTCGAGTTTAGCAATATAGTAACGAGAAGACCGCGCCCGAAGGAAGGTACCCTCCGGGCGCGGCGCGAGCGATAATCATGGTTATGGTACTAACGACGTCCTCGACCACCGCGTTCTTGGTCTCGTACATAGGCTAGAAAATTGGCCTGATCTTCAATGTCTGGTCGGTAGCCTTCCCTACGTCGTCGACCACGACGATTGTTTTGTCGCGCACCCTCTTTGCGTTCCTGCTTGGGGGTTGACTCTGTAGGACTACGCTCGTTGGTGTCCGTTTCCGGAGTAGGGGGCGTAGGTTGGTTCTCCCGGGCCGGGCGTCGACGGCGCCCATCCATGTGCCCTAAGCCCCGACTTAGAATTTGTATCGCGAGTTCCTCCGGATTGAGCTTTTGCGCTTCGGCGTGGACCTGTAGATCGCGCCATAGTGGTGCGGAAAGGCGCAGAGTGACCTCACCGGACTCGCTAGCAACGTCAATCGGGGGGCGTAGCTTCTCCTCGTTGTTTGCTGCTTTCTGAATGGTGGCTTCGATCTCTTTTTCGAGAGAATCGATAGCTTCGGCTCGTGAGCTGGCCTCGGCCTTGAGATCCAGCTCAGGCGATTGAGCCACGAAGGAGCTAGCCTCCGGAATGTATTGTATCAGGACCCTGTAGGCGCGATCGTCCGCCATGGCGGAGCAACCTAGACCGCGAGCACGATTAAAGGAAGTGATTCCTTTGATCTTCCCCACAAGCTGCGACCCGTATGAGCCAGCTTTGGATCATTGGCTGTGTGTTTCCCTGCAGATGTGTTGCTTAGGACCGCATCCAAGCGCATGAATTTGGGTTTAGCAAAGTGAAGCAGGGTTTACATTCTTAGCTAGAGCTGTCGTCGGGTCGCCAAGGGCGCTCTATCTGACCCCGACCGCGTGCTGACTCGATGGACCGAGCGAGGCCGATGGCCTTTTCCAAATTTGTCTGGGGATCAAATGGATCTTGTTCATCCTCAGGCTCAGAAACCTTCGTATTTTCCCGAGCATCTCGAGCTTTTTGAAGCAGCTCTTGGAAGTCAAGCCGAGGCATAAAGTCTACGGGCTCTACGGGATCCTCAGCTTTCAGTTCGAATGTTCCCCATCGCCACTCAAGCACTTCATGAAGTCGGGTGGCTAGGTTCTTCCCCAGTTCATCCTCGAGCGTGCTTCGCTGGAGAGCCCCTTCGTCAATCAATGTCACGGTTAGGGATTTGCCCTTTCGCTCAGAACTCTGAAGAGCGTAGTCGAGTTGCTCACGGGTAATGATCTTAGACTTAACGAGGTGCTCACCGATGAGTTCCATCCCCATATTGGAGGTCACTCCGACTGGCTTGCCTTCAAATAGGCGGACCTTCTTCCAGATTAACCCGCATTTAAACTCAACCACTCCGGAATGTTTCGCCTTCGCGAGGCTCTCTAAGAGATCTACTCCGGGGATTTCTTCCATCTTTCCTGATTGAGGTGGATGGGTGGATGAAAAGGGGTTTTCTTTGGTTTCAGGGAGGTTTTGAGACGATATCTGAGGTGATACCGAGGCCGCTTCCGTCGTTCTGTTGGCATCAGCTTCTGTTGTTGGCGGAAAGCGTGGTGGTGAAAACTCGGTATTTGCTGCGTCGGAAGTCGCCTCAGGAGCGTCGAGAATTTTAGATTTGTCCGGTAAGGGATCCTCTAGAAGTGCCTGTGGTGCCGTGAGGGAAGCGTGCGCCAGCATGCCTTGGGGTAGAGGTGTTCTCGCCGTATCCTCCGACGCGAAACCATCCAGCTCATTTGGGCCTAAAGGCGTTAACGTCGTTTCCAGTTGTCCCCTTGGGGGCAGCAAATCGTGGCGATTAAAGAAGACTGAGAGAACCCATGGCGTTGCATGTCGGCCACTACGGGTCAGCCACGCTTCGACCGCATTGGCCATGTCTTGCGCAGTGAGATAACGTCTCTCGGGTGCCATCGAGGTTGCTCGTTGAACAATTCGCTGGAGGTCTTCGGGTACGCCTTCCCGGTCTAGGCGATACATTGGAACTCCCTTGTTTACGATTTTCCACATGACCTCGTACGCGGTTTTGCCTCCGAAACACTCTCGACCGCTGAGGAGCTCAAACAACATTATACCAGCGGCGTATACATCGGTTTGAATGCTACAAGGTTCGCCGGCAATATATTCTGGTGCTAAATACGCATATTTGCCCTTGACAAAGCCTGGCTCGGTTTGAGGCTGCACGCGTCCTCGCATGCGGACCACACCGAAATCGGCTAGTTTGATATGACCAGACCGGGATATAAGGATGTTGCTGGGGTTGACGTCTCGATGGATGACATCGAGCAAACATCCTTCTTCATCCTCGACAGTGTGGGCGTGATGTAATCCTCGAAGTACTTCGGTAGTAATAAACGCGGCGAGTTCAAATGGTAGCGCCTCTTTGCGAGCTCGGAGAGTTGCGTTAACTCTTCGCAGATCGCAGCCCTCGACGTACTCGAGGGCGAGGTACACACCACCCTGTGTTTCTCCAACATCAAAGAGAGAAACCAAATTGGGATGATCGAAACAAGCTGTAGCCCGAGCTTCATCGATCAGCATGTTCTGTAGCTGAGCATAGTCCGGACGCGAAGACCGAACTCGTTTCACTACTGCCCGACGTACAAAGCCGAAGGGAGACATTTTGTGAGCTAAAAATAGCTCAGCCATGGCTCCACCCCCCAAGCGACCGAGGATACGATAATCCCCAATCATCGTAGGAACGGCACTTTGAGATCTGGAATCGGGCACCGCTGTACTCGTGGTTACCGCAAACTCGAGAGTTTGCTGCCTGTTGCCTGTTTGTGGACCGGAGCGCCCAATGGTCACCAGACAAGAAAACCACTCGATGACCAACTCAGTCAACGGTGCCTCTTGTTTTCTTTACGCAAGGGCGTTTAACGACTCTCATTGATACCCCGATGGAGAGTGATTGTGGGCTTGTTGCGCCCGTGCTAGCGCGTCAAATCAGGATGCCAAGATGAATGTGTTGGTCCTCGTGTTGTATTTTTGTGTTCTTGGTGTGCTTGCTGGGATAGGACTACATAGATTACTGGCTACGGTTGCCAGTTGCGGGTACCGTGTACCGAAGCTGGAGTCACTACATCATGTACCAAGAGTTCTGATTCAACTCCCGCTCTACAATGAGGCTTTTGTCGCTGAGCGTGTTATTCGTGCGGTGGCTTTGCTGCGATATCCTACGCAGAACCTCCTTATTCAAATACTGGACGATAGCACTGATCACACCCGGACGATTGTGGATCGCGTTGCCAGCCAGCTTAGGGCGCAGGGAGTGCCGATAGAAATTGTTAGGAGAAGCTCACGGGTGGGCTTTAAGGCCGGAGCCCTAGCTCAAGGGCTAACAGAGTGTGGCGAAGTAGATGCGGTGGCCATTTTTGATGCCGACTTTGTTCCTTCTCCCGACTTTCTGGAAAAGATGGTTCCGAGGCTTTTTGCTTTCCCGGACATAGGTTTGATCCAGGCTCGTTGGGGTCATTTGAATCGGGATGAATCGCTCCTGACCAGGGCACAGGGCGTCTTTTTAGATGGGCATTTCGCAGTGGAGCATGCTGCCCGTGTGGTTTGCCAGCATCCCTTCAACTTTAATGGAACCGCCGGTGTTTGGCGGCTTGCAGCTATCGAAGATGCGGGGGGATGGGAAAGCGATACGGTTACAGAAGATCTCGACTTGAGCTACCGGTCACAACTTGCCGGTTGGCGATTTATCTATGCGCACGATGTAGTTGTGCCTGCCGAACTTCCCAATAGTTGGTCAGCATTTCGAGCCCAGCAAGCCCGGTGGGTTAGAGGTAGCGTGGAGACGACAAGGAAGTTGCTATGGCAAGTCATGCGAAGTCAACGCCTGACCCTTTCTGCTCGTCTTGACGCAACGATCCATCTGACCAACAACTTTGCCTATCTATTTATGGGATGCTTGGCCTGTCTTTTGCCGATCACGTTGGTGATCAGAGAAGAATTGGGGTGGCGAGTGCCAGGCGGGAGAAATCTACTTTCCTGGCTAGATATATTTATGCTGTCGGTGGGAACGCTGGCGATGGTTGTTTTTTATGCCTGGGCACTACACCGTACGCGAGTTGGTGTGTTCAGACGCATTGGAGATGTTGGTTATGCTCTGTGTCTCGGGGCTGGTATGAGCCTCTCCAATGCATCGGCAGTTATCAAAGGTTTGGTATCCCGAGAGTCTGTTTTTGTTCGCACACCTAAGAAAGGAAACATCGGCCAAGAAGGGACCGGCGGCTACAGGGCACGGTCGATGAATGGGTTGATGGCTGCTGAGGTTATTTTTGCAGCCTACTATACGGCGGCGTCCATGTACGCCGTATACTGGGAAGTCTGGGGAGCTCTGCCTTTTCTGGGGTTCTACCTTATAGGGTTTTTGTCGGTAGGCATGGGCTCAGTTACTGAGGCTTGGTCCGCTGACAGAACCACAGAGATCATCGCGTCACGGGCAACTTCGGTGCCCTCTAGTGCAAAGCGCTCCTAGGGCGCATTTTCAAACTCCGGACCGCGTTCTGACTTGTTTTCCACCTTTGGAAGGGTCGGTGGCTTCGCCCCTCTTTCGGGCCCCTTGGCCTAGTACATCCAGTGTCCTCTCTCCGGGGCCGACCCCAAACAAACGCGGGACACGGCGTCATCTCCGTAGCCGGAGTTTGAAAACACGATGTCAGTGGCTCTATCGGCGACGAAACGCATCAAGACTGACGATCTCAGCGTCACCCGGCTCACTCTCCTTATCGGGCTGGGCTGTTGAGTCTACCTCCGGCTTGTGGGTTGAATTAGGTACGGGAAATTGAAGAGCAAATTGTGCCTCGGGATCGATGAACCGGGTGATGGCGGCATACGGAACTTGGATGTCTTCCCGCTGGTTGCTGAAAGATAATCCGACGGAGAAGCCTTCAATTTGCACGTCAAGGTCCCAAAAACGACGTTTTATGATTACGGTCATCTCCTCGGGGTACTCTTCCAAGAGATGTGCCGGTAATTGCACCCCTGGGAATTGTGTTTCGAAGGATATGAAGAAATGGTGATTGCCCGGCAAACCTTCTGGGCTATTTGCGCGCTGGAGAGCGAGTCGGATGACTCCTCTCATCGCCTCTTGCGCGAGACGATCGTAGCGCATGCTGTCCTCGCTCATGAGTTTAATTAGCGTACCTCCCTAGAGCTAAACGACCAAGACTGAAGTCGGCTCTTAGTCTTCCATTTCTCTCAGGTTCGCAACCTCAGTCACCTCTCGCTCCTCATCATCAATATAGGGTAAATTTTCGAGGCTTGTTTCGATAGGAAGTGGTGTTTCTGGCTGCTCAGTATTACTCCCGGGACCGATGGATCGTCGAACGGTGGACGACCGAGGCACTCCAAATGAGTGACTCTGTGGGAATTGTGGGCTCTGTTCGGCGCTGGTTGATTGCATCCTAGCCTTCAGGTGTTTACCTGAAGCTGGGGTGACCTGGGGCAAACCAGCGGTTTGGACGGGCCAAGGGGGAGCGCTCACGGAATCTTGCTGCGCTTCATTGGATATGGTTGAGTCTTCCGCACGCGTGGTCAGACCATCGCAGCCTTCACTAGCCGTCGCTTGATGCTGAGCTTCCTCAAAAAGTTTTTTTAGCTGCGGGCGACCGGTGGAGTATGTGTTTGTTGCTCTACGAGTATTGAACTCAGCATTGGCGGCTTTATTTGCCACCAAAACCTTTTGATGGTGTGTCTCACTATTTTTCTCTAGTTCTTCACGCACATTTCTATCTTTTTTGTGCTCAGCTTCTAGGTACTTAATTCGTTCATATGCCATCGAGCATCGTTTTTGCTCCATATAAAACTGGTTAGTCCACTGCTCACAGGACTGCTCTAAGGCAACAATATTAGCTTTTAGACGCTCTTGTTCTGTGTGCAAAGCATCTAATTCTTCGGGTTTTGTGGGGTTCTTTTGGGCCTGCTCGAGTTGCTTAATCTCTTTGCTTGCCTCTTGAAGAGCTAGTAGAGCTTCGTTGAGCTGGCTTTCGTTAGTGTTACTGTACTCAACAAACAGGTCAAGTTTGGTCTCAAGTTTGGCCGCGCAGTCATGACTCATATCTAGCTCTTGCTGGAGTTCAATAAGATCCGTCTCCAACCCAGAGACTTTATTTTCATGTGCTTGCTGGGAAGTCTCTAGCTCCTGTTTGAGCTGTTTTATCAACTCTTGGAGTTCGCTAAGAGTATCGTTCTGCGTTGCTTTTTCTGTGGTGAGGCTCCTTAGTTGCGTGTGTAACTCTTGCTCCCGCTGAAGGAGATTTAGATGCTGGCTAAGTGCCTCCTCTTGTTTTATTTTTTCTGCGGTGAGGCCGTCGACTTGTGCTTGTAAGGCCTGTTTCTGCTGGAGGACACCCTGATGCTGGCTTTCCAGGTACTCTCGCTCTGTTTCTGCTTGGGCAATATGTTCGTCTAATAGTTCTCGCCATTCGGCGACCTGCTGATCCCGTTTTTCTAGAAGTGTTTCTATCTCCTGAATACGCGTATCTCGGGCGCTTAGCCGTTTTCGTAGTTGCTCAGTCTCCGATTCTTTGCTCGATTTTGTCGCTACCAGAGTTGCACACTCTTCCGTTTTGATCTGGAGAGCCTTCTGCAGCACTTCTTGTTCTTCCTGATCTCTGTGTGTTTGTTCGTGGAGGTCTTTGAGTTGAAGAGTAGTGTCCTCAAGAGCTTTGTATAGCCGCTCCAGCTCTATGCTCTGCTTCTCTGTCTTGCGTATTAGGTTCTTTAACTCTTCGTCTTTGAGTTCACTTATCCCCTCCAGGGTGCCTAACTTGGCTAAAATTTCCGTCTGGTTTTGAGTCTCAATCCGCTCCAATTCCCGCTCTTGTTGCTGCTGCGTTGTCTTCAGCGCTGATTCAAGACGGGTAATTTGGTGCTTTGTGGTATCGAGCTCGCTTCGAAGCACCTGCTCTCCCTGAGCTTTTTCGGCAAATACTTTTTCGACGTCAGTGTGGAAGGTCCGAAATCGCTTTTCTGTTTCAAGGAGCTGTTGTTCTATACTTTGTCGACCTTGTTCACTGGCAGCTGCTCGCGTCTGTTGGACCCGGAGGGAGTGAGATATATCATTAAGCTGGCGCGCAAGTTCTGACCCGCGGGTATTCATTTCTTGAATGAGTTTCCCCAGAGCGCGTTCACGGTTTTCGTATGTACTCAGTAACTGCTGGAAAGCCTCTATTTGGTTTTTGGGAGACTGGCTTTTTGAAGCCCATCGCGTGCGGCGTATTACACCAGGGTTGACAAGAGGAAGGGCACGCATCCTCTGCTGAAAATGTTCGCTAGGCCAGTGATAGATAGGCTCGGTGGATATTGCGCTGTCTGGTGGCGATCTGGGCAACGAAGGGGGGCGTGCGGACGAGGAGGAGGCTTTACTCTGAGGCTTAGGTGGGTTCTGCGTGTCTAATGGGCAAAGTTGTTCAACCAGTTGGACGATGTGACGAGTTGATAAGGGTTTATAGGCATAAAGATCAGCCCGCTCGGAGCCCTCTGCATGTTTTCGGATCGTTTCTGGTGGAATTTGATTAGCGACAAGAAGGACGGAAGTCTTTCGAAGCTCAGGGGCTTTGCGGACCCGGCCGCAAAGAGATAGTCCCGATATTCCAGGGAGCTCCGCCGATACGATGATGACGGAAGGCGATTGTTGCCGAATTAGATCGAGATCTACCTTATAGTCTACGCTGGCCAAGCGCCCGTTTGCCTCGAGCGCTTGCTGCACGGATGCTGCAAAAACTTGGTCATCATCGATGATCAGAACGTTCCCACTCATGCAGTATGAAACAAGATTCGCTATATGGATACGTCAGGTCAAATGGGTTGATGTCATATTTAACAACCCAGAGTGTGGTTCTCTATTTAGTGCTCGCTTAGCGGCATCAATTTAGGTTTAGGTTGGTAGCCTAACAATGGCGGCAATATCACTGTTTGAATTGGCAAAGAGTCTTCGTGAAAACAACCGCAGTACGAAAGATATCGTAGCAGAAGCACTTGATAACTGCCTACGCAGTGAACTTGGTGGCTATCGAATCGTACGCGAGCGAATAGCGGCTTCTGAGGCAGAAGCAGTGGACAAGGTATTTGCTTGCGGCAAAGATCCCGGACCACTGGCAGGTCTTCCTATTTCGGTTAAAGATCTTTACGGGCTTCCGGGTGAGCAGACATTTGCTGGTGGCCCAAAACCATTGCCACCAGCCTTTGAAGAGGCAGGACCGGTTGTTCGACGACTTTTGAACCAGCTTGGTATTGTTGTGGGCAAGACACATACGGTGCAATGGGCGTTTGGGGGGATTGGTATGAATAGCCACTTTGGTACTCCCAAGAATCCATTTTCGAAAGATGTACATCGGGTTCCTGGGGGATCTTCCAGCGGGGCTGGTATTAGTGTCTGGGAAGGTTCTGCTAGGATAGCTCTCGGTACCGATACAGCTGGTTCGGTCCGAATACCGGCCGCATGGACAGGTAATGTTGGCGTCAAGGTTACCAAAAATCGGTGGTCAACAGAGGGAATTGTTCCCTTGTCCCCTCTTTTTGATACTCCGGGAGTGATAGCCCGAGATATTGATGATGCTGTTTATGCCTTTTCAGCTCTTGATGGTCCGGCCGCGTCTTTTATCGAGCGTCTGCAGGCAATACCGGAACGGACGGTTGCTAGCTTACGCATTGGATTTGCGGAGGCCTTGTTTGACCGCGACTGTAGTCCGGGAGTGATGGAGGCAGTGGAACAGGCATTGTCTCGTCTTTCAGCGGCAGGGGCGGTGGTACGGACCGAGCCATTGAGCGGCGCGGAGGAGGCATGGTCCGTATTTCATGATGGCTCAACCGCTGCGATCGAGCTCCATCACTTCCTTAGCACCCAGCTGCCTGACTACTTTGAACTCATGGATCCGGTGGTCGGAGACCGAATCAAGGCCGCGGGCTCAACGACCGCTTTTGCGTATGTTGACCGCTTGGCTCGTATACGAACTGCGCAACTTAAGGTTAGGCAAGCGTTTGCGAATGCGGATGTTTACGTGATGCCCACTGTTGCCAACACGCCTCCACTGGTTGAAGAACTGGGGGATATGGCGAATTATCGGCGGGAGAATCTCCTCGCGCTGCGGAACACGGGTATAGTTAGCCTTCTTGGTCTGTGTGCGGTCACTTTGCCATGTGGGTATGATGATAAGGGCATGCCCGTAGGGCTCCAGTTGGTGGCACCAGGTGGGAAAGACACAATGCTTCTTGGTGTGGCTCGTGCGATGGCGCCAGTGGTGCGTTGTTGACAGTATGGCGAAACACCGCCGTTTGTGCGTCCGTGGGGCTAACACGGATATCGTGGGCCAGCATACGACAGAATGTAACCTATGTCGGAAGCTGACTACTATAGGGAGGCCATCCGGTTGACAGACTGAAGATGGCGGACAATTAGAATGCTGTGAACGTAGCTTCAATTCCCGCTCTTCGTGAAGATATCGAGGTGAATCATCGACCGGATGGACAGGTTGATGTGCGAGATCCCCGTTTATTTAATCTTTACACCCTAGATGCGAGCTATCTAGACATCGCGAGACATTTTGATGGAGAGCGCGACTCGCAAGCAGTATCTGAAGCGCTTGCTGACGAAGAGGGGCTCTCGTCAGATCCGGCTGAGATCGAGCAGGTCGCGCAGGAGCTGGATACACTATATCTCTTGGATACAGCCACATCCGCAGAAGCGGAGCCTTCCGTTGATAATATGGCTCCCTACGCATTGGTAGAAGCAACAAGTCGCAAACTTCGGGTGTTACCCGAGGTTGCCACTCAGGCAAACTGGAGCTGTCGAATGTGTGGTTCGTGTTGCCATGGTTTGGCTGTGGAGCTCAGTGAAGCCGAAGAGGCACGGATTGATGGTGACTTGTATGATGATGTGCTTGACGGTGAAGAATTTGTAGTGGACGCAATAATTGACCCGGAACAGCCGGCAAAACGTATTCTACGCCAACGGGTAGAAAACAATCGAGCTTGTATCTTCCTCTCTGGTGAAGGGCAGTGTTTGGTTCATGAACGCCAGGGATCTCAGGCGAAACCAGACGCGTGTCAAATTTTCCCTTATATGGTGGTTCACTTACCCAAAGGTAAGCCGCGGATGACGATGCGCACCAATTGCTACTCGATGCATGAGTCTTGGGAAGATGGTGAGCCGGCTGAAGAAGCGATTCCTGAAGTGAGGCGCCTGTTAGAGACGCATGAAGCCCTTAAGGTGCCAAAAGTTGTTCCAATGTTTGGTCGCGATAAAGAATGGGAGCATGTTCAGAAGGTTTTTGACCGAGTCTCCAATCACTTTATGGCTAATGGAGTCACACCAGAATCGCTAGATGAAGCGGATAGAAAGTATCTTCGTGGTAGATTAGCTAAGAGTCGAGAGAAGTTTGGCAAGAGTCTACTTAGTTACTTGGAGGAGGAGAAAAAGGCGGCTATCCCAGTCGAAGAAGGTAGCTTAAGGGAGTACTTTGATCTTCTACCTCGACCCAAAACACCACTAGAGGCTATGAAGAAAGGGGAGCTACCTCCCGAGCCTTCCCAGGAAGTAGCCCATTTTCTTGCTCGTCAAACCCAATTGGTGCTCCATGGGTTTGGTCCGCTCAACGTGCCGGATGCTGGCATGGGGCTAACTATGCTGCTACTTGCGCTGGAAGCTTGTCTGCATGCGGTAGGGCGTCGTGGAAAGCCTCAGAGGGCCAATATTGCCTTTATGGCGTATACGGCACCACTTTTAGAGGTGCAGACGCACGCGTGGCCGATCTTAGAAGCGATAGATCCTCGATTCACACGAGGGCTTCGTGAGAGCTACATTGAAGAGTTAGGTTACTAAAGTTAGTGAGTGCGGTTAAATCATGACGGTATGCCTTCGAGCCACCATTGGTATATGTTTCTGGCCGATGTAGAAAATCCCTATGAGTAAACCGCGTGTGCCGATCTGGATAGTACTAGGGCTAGCCCTGACGCTTTCGCTGGTATTGTCGATGTTTGCGGGCCACGGAGATCTCTACGACTCAGCTTTGTGGAGCACATTCCTTCAGCTACGTTTGTACCGCTTCTTTGCTAGTTTTCTGGCCGGAGGGGCATTGGCTGTGGGAGGAGTGCTTGTGCAGGGGCTGTTTCGGAATCCACTCGCCTCACCTTCATTGATTGGGACAAGTGCTGGCGCTACCTTAGGGGGGGCTATGGTATTGCTCGTATTTGATATTTATCTTGTCAAACGGGTGCCCTGGTTGCCTGCTGAGTTGTTGTTGCCCTTAGGTTGTCTCACGGGAGCCTTGATGGCACTAGTCATCCTCCTCACTATAGCTGGACCTCAGCCGGACCGAACAAGTCTCTTGTTGATCGGGTTTATCTTATCATCCTTATTTTTATCACTTGGTGGTCTTCTTTCAAGTCTAGCTCAGGAGAATTGGGAGCTAGGCAGGGCTATGCTAGTATTTACACTGGGTGGCGTAGATGCCAAAGGAGCGCGCCATATTGCTCTCGCTCTTCCTATGATAGTTGGTGGTCTTATATATGGTCTCGCGTGGGCTAGTCACTTAGATGTGTTACTGACCGGGGATGATGAGGCGAGCACCTTGGGGGTTGAGATATATGCAGTACGACGTTGGATCGTCATCTGGACTGCAGTGTTGACCGCCGCCGCTGTGACTCTAGGAGGAAATGTCAGCTTTGTTGGTCTAATTATTCCCAATATGCTCCGGCGCTATCTTGGTCCTATACATAGGCCTCTGTTGCTTGCCGCGTTTCTCGGTGGTGGTTGTTTTGTCGCATTCGCTGACGTCCTTGTGCGTCTATTGCCTACTCGCGGACAAATTCCTTTAGGAGTGGTAACTAGTCTTGTGGGAGCACCAATTTTCCTACGACTGTTGATGATGTACACGGCCGAGAGAGAACGTATTTGATGGGTGGGGGCGGACTCACCATGGAGAGCTTGTCAGTACGATTGGCCTGTGGACACATAGTGATAAAAGACGTTAGTCTTCGGTGCGAACGTGGCCATATAACTGGATTAATCGGTCCAAACGGTGCAGGTAAGAGTAGTCTTATTAAAGGTGTCTTAGGGCTGCTTCGTGTATCTGGCCTACTCCAACTAGATGGAGATAATGTCACCGAGTTTTCGTCGATTCAGCGGGCAAAAAAACTTGCTTATGTGCCGCAGCAGAGCCGTGTTGAAGGTGATCTTATGGTTCAGCAGGTGGTGGACCAAGGGCGCTTTGTTCATCGGAGTCCTATGGTTCGACCTAGTCGCTTAGATCGAGAAATCACCTCTCGTTCCTTAGAGGCGATGGGGCTGAAACTCGATCCTATGAGACGATTCCGAGAGTTGTCTCACGGTGAGCAGCAGAGGGTTTTGTTGGCCCGAGCATTAGCCACGGAGGCTACTACAATCCTACTGGATGAACCCACTGCATCCCTTGATGTCCGCCAAGCGTTGGTTCTCCATCGTCACCTTCATTCGCTGAAAGTAAGAGGTTATTGTGTTGTGGTCGTGTTACATGACTTGAATGAGGTGAAGCAGCTAGCAGATCATGTGGTTCTTTTGCATAGAGGAAAAGTAGAGCGGGCCGGTACTGCAGATGAGGTCATAACCCGTCAGCCGATTATTGATGTCTATGGGGTAGAGTTGGTGGAGCGTGGTGGAATAGTATTCTCACTGCCTGAAACATAGGGACTATGAATAGCTACTTTGGCAACATCATTGGATTAGTTATCTGCTTGGTTGCAGCGATGGGAGGAGTGCTACTTCTAGGTTTTTTTTACCCGGTCAATGTAACTAATAACATAAAAAATAGTATGGGCGCCCCACAACCCCAGGTGATTGTAGATGCACGATCTCGTGAAGTTCCAGTGCATGAGTATCAGCGAATTGTCTCTATCAACCCGGTTGCAGATCAGCTTTTGTTGGATCTGGTTGAACCACAAAGGCTTGTAGCTATCACGGCGACGAACCGGAGAGATCATCCGAATAGATGGCGATTCGGTGATCGAGTTGGTATCGAAATTTCGGATATGCTGGCACCGGTACTTGCTTTGCAGCCCGACCTGGTTGTTGTTTCTAAACACACCGATGAGGCGCTTGTGAGTAGATGGAGAGAAAATGGTATAGAAGTATTTGATCTTGGTGAAATGCGGGGTGTTCAAGATACCAAGCAGCATATTTTACTACTGTCGAAGCTACTCTCTGTGCCTTATCGAGGTAGGCGTCTAACTTCCCAGCTGATGGATAGTCTTACTGCGTTGGAGGTGGCATTGAAGGGGAAAGACCGCGTTAGGGGTTTATATCTGTTGGCCATAGGAGATAGTTTTTTTGGTGGAACAGCTGACACAAGCTATGGAGATATATTGCATTATGGAGGGATTATTGACCAAGCAGCTGAGAGCGGCTACAGGGGATGGCCCAGGTATAGCGGGGAACAACTTGTAGTCATGAATCCGGATCTCATAGTGACCCGCACGGGAGGCAAAGGAATTATTTGTCGCCACGAATCTCTCCGTCTGCTTAAAGCTTGTGGGGATTCAGGACAAATTGTTGAGTTACCAAGAGGATTAAGTGATGACCCTGGTTTGGGGGTTGTAGAGGCGGCTCGATTACTCCAACAGCTAGTGTATGACTAGCGGAGATGACGCTGCATCCCGCGTTTGTGAAGGGTCAGCCCTGGAGGGAGGGTACTGGATGTACCTAAGCGAGGGCCCAAAAGGGTGGCGAAGCCACCGAAGCCTCATACATCTGGGAAACAAGTCTCAACGCGGTCCGGAGTTTGAACACACGCCCTAATCAGAGTTTGAGATGGCGCGGGTAGTTTGACCCTCTTGCTTCCGTATATTTGTACTATCACTGACTCAGAATACTAGACGGGAAGGCGTAAGATGGGGCCGCAGTTGGTGTTTGGCTATTAGGTATGGAAATCCGTGGCGCAAAGTCGTCGGAAATCGGAAGTTCCACAGATAGTGAATTGGGTGCTGCAATCCATCTCATGATATAAGATCCCCCGACAAGTCGCAATCTTAGTTGCGCAAAGAGATGGGTTTGGCTCCAAGATTGAGGAATTTTGCCCATGGGGCTGTCGCCAATGAAGACAAGGGCTCCAGTGGGGCTGGTGATATTTATATCAACCGGCCTTCGCTGAATGGGATCGAGGTGCTCTGGGATGGGTTTGCCGTTGGGACCACACTGGACGAGCCAGGCTCCCTGGCCCTCAGGTACAAGATAGACTACGGTACTACCTTGTATCTGAAGTTGAGCTTGTACTGATGGCTTTTCACCGGTTGTTGTTTGGTAACGCCAATAGGAAACCGCGGGCAGATTAAGTACACATTTTGGTGTGGTTGATACGCTTGGTTGTAGATGAACAGTGACGCGGCCGGCGGCGGGTAGCACTTGCCGGACCGGAGTACGATCTGGTGCATGTAGGAGTACCGCAAGCTCAGGACCCTCGGGAACTAGGAAACGTAAGGGAGCAGTGCCAAGATGTTGTCCATCAACTTCGGAGATGACCTTTACTTGTCCTACCGGGGTAGCCTCCAGTAGCACCTCGTTGTTGACATTTGCTCTCAGGGTTTCTTGGGACCATGGTTTTGTCCATAGGTCGCGGATCTCTAAGGCTGCGGTAACGAGTAGGAGAACTATTACGCCTCTACCTAGCCACCGGTTGCTCCGAGATGACGATTTTCTTGCCGGCTGTTTTGGCTGAGGGGGCCTCACAGAGGATATTCATATGCTCTCCTTTTGCTGGAGGCTACGACCGTTACCGGGATAATTCATTGTTCCGATCCATTTCGCGCAACAAGGTGCTCAATGGCGGCTTTGGAGGGCAACAGGACGCGTAAAGTCGCAGATGGCTGCTCATGAAAGCCAATCTGCTAACGTAGGGTCGGCGTTTCTGGGGAGGTAAGCATAGTGGGTCTATGCTCCTTCAGCCTGGCTGGCGATCATCTTCCGTCGGGGATGAGCTCATTGTCCCCAAACCGATCAGCAGCGAGAATGTCGTTTGTTCTCGCCCGGTGTTGGTGGTGGATGCGGATGCTTCGCCCTGGGTCGCTGCGCTTAGCGCCGCCGGATTTTGGGTTATTCGGGTTAGTGAAGAGGAAGCACTTGCAACTTTTCATCGAGACTCAACCCCAGTGCTGGGGATTATGCGAATCGGTCTGTTTGTTAAGTTCACCGCAGAAGGTGTTCTGCCGCCAGACCGGCGGTGGCTGTTGGTGACTGATGCGTGGGAACCAGCTGCCAACGTTGTAGATGATACCCACGGTGTCATTCACCTACCTTTTGAACCTCACGTTCTGGTTAACCGAGTGCGATCTTTCCTGGCGAAGATTGGGTCAGAGTTACCACCTCATGCCCATCAAGTGCCATGGCCGGAAGGTGAGACAATGGTAGCTAGGAATGGAGTGCTAAGAGGTAAACTCAATGGTCGGTTAGATTTTGCCTCTTTGCTCGGAAGTCTGATACGCCGGCGTTACACTGGCGCGCTTCTACTACGCCGAGACAGCATCAAGAAAGTCGTCTATCTGCGGGATGGTCAGCCGACCTTCGTTCGCTCTAACCTCCTTGGTGAATGTCTGGGTCAGCAGATGGTAGCAAGTCGGTTGATATCGGAATCTGTGTGTGCCCGGGCTCTTGAGAACAAGCGAGGAGATGGGCCTCCATTGGGTCAAGTATTGATGGACATGGGTGAAATATCGGAACTCAACTTACGCGTAGCGCTCCAAAGTCAGCTTGAGCACAAGATGCTTGATATGTTTTCGTGGCAAACTGGAGAATATCGTACCATCCAGGGGCACCACGGGGCTGCGGCCGTGGCCCTCGAACCTTCGACCGCTCTGCTCATGTATCAAGGGCTGTATCACATCTCTGATACCGCTGGTCTTATCGCGATGCTTTATCCAATACGAAAATGTCATTTGTTGGTGGCAAGCCAAGCGAGCCACGACCTGGCAAACTTGATGCATCCCGAAGCTTGGCGGGCTTTGTTGAGTTCGAGAAGTACGGAAGTTGGAACGCTTCTCGCGGAGAAGAACGTAGATCGGGCCAGTCGTGTACGGTTAATTGTTGCGTTGGGATTGGTTGGCCATCTGCGATTGTTTGCTCCTAAGGAACCTTGCCCACCACAAGCATCAGACCAGGTGTGGGGTCGAGGGCTTCGGTGGCGTACTGAGCTTCAGACTGAAGCATCGTCGACTAGTAACCCGCAAGATATCTTGCGGGTATCGGTTTGGCCAGCGAACGTGACCAAGAATGAGGAAGTTAAGCCACCACGAGGGTTGGTGTTTTGTTCCCATTCATCTGGTGAGCACAATGTTGTGCAGGGTGATGAACTAGTGCCCTCACCATTTATGGATGAAGAGTTTTCATCTACAGACGACTCTTTTCAGGAAGACCTAAGGTTAGATTGGATGTCTGCTTTGTTATCATCATCACCGGAAGGTGGAGAAGGCTTCGAATCCAATTTTGAAGATATTGAAAATACTAAAGAGCTTGATGTTGAACCGATCGCATTTGAGCGACTGCGTGAAAGATACGGCTCAGTGTTAGATGAGAGCCCCTGGGGTCGACTAGATTTAATCCCGGGAAACTATGAGGTTCAAGAAATTCATCGAGCTTATGTTGCGGTTAGGGTGCGACTGGAAAGTGATGTCTCTGCGGATAGCCGGCTAAGTGGCCGATGTGCGCATCTCGCTGAGTCGGCATTAGTTGTGCTTGATGACGCTCGGGCTGATTTGATGCACCCCGATGCATCTCGACGGCAAAGAAGCGAGGAGCAGCCGACTCGGCCAACTTGGCTGCTGGCTTTGGAGGCCTTTGAGGCTGGATTATATGCTTTGTCTGCCGGTGATGAGGCAACAGCTGAAACCTACTTTGCTGAAGCATCAATGATGGAACCAAAAGTGCCCGAGTATCAATATTATCGTTTGGCCTGTCGAGCGACTAGCAGGAAATGCTTTGAGCAACGCTTAGGAGAGGTATCTAATGGGCTTGTAGGAGAGAGATATTTTGCTGAAGGTCCCGAAGGAGCCGTGCCTGAACTCCCGAGTCGTGAACGGGGTCGGACGATCGTACCTAGAGCTTGGTCTGGTTGGCTTAACCAAGGATAAAATGGCTAGGGCCAGAGGTTAAGGACACGTCCTAGGGTGCGGTTCTTTCCGGCAGAAATCCCTTGGGTTGAACGCAAGTTCCTACTTCGCAGCGGGGCTTAAGCCCCGCTGCGCGACCACTTGGTGATTCTGTCAGAATCACCAAGTGGTCTTTGCTGTATCTTTTCCTGACCGGGGCAATAATTGAATGTCTCCAAGTAACAACAGTGCCCCGCTCCCAAGTCGTCAATGGGGTCAGACGGTATGGTAGATGGTGCCCTAGGCACATGTTGCGGTTGGCTTAACCAAGAATAGAGAGGCTGAGGTGCGGCTACTTACCTCTCACCGGCCGGGCATAGTTGGCGGCGGAGGAGGGTTTTTATCTACATCGAGGAGCCATTGTCGTATGCGCCGCTCGTCGCCAGGAGCAAATTGCTCAAAGGCTGCACCTACCCGGAACCGTCCATCGTCTCGGAGTTCTTGCCACACCATACGGGCGCTTACTTTTAGGATTTCGACCTCTTTCCCCTGCGGTATATACAGCAGCACTCGGAAGCGTTCACCGTCCTCTAGAGGCTCTGGTAGTTCGAAGCAAATCCCTGACGGGCTCATATTGATGCTCGTACTCGATAGGCCTTCTTGGTACCTTTCTACTTCTACTCTAATTTCGACGGGCTTTCGTAAAAAGCGCTTAAGTCGTGCGTTTTCGCCCGCGCCGGGCTTACTCCTGTCGGGTGCGTCGGACTGCATGGTTAAAAACCGTTGTTTAAAGTACGGCTTCCCGTCGTTCGTGGCAACTGCACTGCCACTGGTGTTTTTATGGATGCACCAGACGATAGGCTCACCCGGCCCAAAAAGTGACCAAGGAGAACCTCAATGCGTCTTTTCGCCTCGGTCTGGGATTCATCTGCAGGGCTTGCGTTACTCGAAACAAGTTGGAGCGGCAGCGTTGCGCTACTGTACACCTCTCCCCAGCGTTTGGTTGAGGTCAGTGGAAACGCATGAGTCATCAGCCTTCGTCCGTCGACATGAGACCAACTGGGGTGGGTACAGCCCCGCCGACCAGTCCTTCCGCTGATCGGTGTTTCACTGATGAACTTCAGCGGTTTCAGGCGGAATTGCAGGCGCAAAACGACGATTTGCGTGCGACCCAAAACCACCTTGAAGCCTCAAGACTTGAGTATTTTCAGTTATTTAATGACTCACCTATTCCCATGGTTGTGACCGATGGTCGGGGTTTGGTGGTCAAGATGAACAAGAGTGCTCACAACATGCTTGATGTGCCCGCGGAAACCATTCACAGGGGTTCCCTGATCGCCTGGGTAGTGCCAGAGTATTATGAGCAGTTTTATAACCACCTCAGTAAGGCCTGTCGCTGTCCGGAACGAGTGAGCACAGAAGTTGAACTGACCGGAACATCAGGGCATTGGACCGTACGCTTAGTCACAGATCCCTTCGGTCCCGAGCAGATCTTAACGGCGATCGTAGATATTACCGAAATTAGAGAGACAGAGCGTGCTCTGAGGCAAACGGAGAGTCGGTATCGTCGATTGTTTTCGGCGAGTAGAGATGCCTTGTTTGTGATCGAAGCTGAGAGCGCAAAGATTTTACACGCCAATCGGGCAGCAGCGGACATCTTACGAGCCCCGAATGAAGAAGTTCTGACCGGCCGATCGGTGTACGACTACGTTCCAGCCGAACAGAGAGGGGCGTGGCGAGGGTTGGTAGCTTCAGTGCTTGATGCTCGGGAGCCAGCGCAGGTCGTGGAGTTGACATTTGGCCGTGGTTACGAGGAGTTACTAGCAGAAGTTCGACTGTCTTTGGTTGAGCTAGAGCCGCCGACTTTACTTGCGAATATCCGGGATGTTCGGGATCGACAGAAATTGATTGAGGAGCGCTATGCTCTCGAGGACCGATTGTCCCAGGTTGAAAAGATGGAAGCGCTGGGGACCTTGGCTGGCGGGGTGGCTCACGACATGAACAACATGCTCACTGCGGTGCGGATGGCAGCGTCAAGTTTGGTGGAGGATCTCCCTAAAGACAGCAGTGAGCGGGATGATGCCGAAGCGATTATGACTGCCTGTACGAGATTCTCGCGCCTGGTGGAGAATCTCTTGGGTTTTGCGAAACGGGAGCCGGGCACAAAACGCTTGGCGCGACTGTCGGAAGTGGTTCGAGAAGTCACTTCGTTGGTTGAAAGTCATATTAAGCGCACTGGAGTTCGTCTGGATGCCGAGCTGGAGCTTCCCAACCTACAGGTTGAAGCAGATCCCTCTCGCCTGGCACAATCATTGATGAATCTGGTTCTCAATGCCCTTGATGAATTGCCCGCTGTTGCCGAGAGCAGAATTATTATTCGAGCGAAACGGGCTCATCGTGATGATTTACAAGTCCCGGAAGAAGTGGAGGGGAACGACTTTGTTTGTATCTCGGTGGAAGACAACGGCCCGGGTATGCCTCCTAAGGTAAGAGCACGAGCGTTTGATCCCTTCTTTACGACGAAGCCTGAAGGCCGCGGAACCGGACTGGGATTAGCCGTTGTTTACAGAAATGTAAGACATTTTGGTGGTTGGGTAACGATAGATAGTGAAGTTGGCCAGGGCACTCGGGTGGATATGTTTGTTCACCGGGCTTCGGTGGTGTCTCATCCGCCCTCAGTGAGTGTTGCGGATGAAAATCGGCCACAACAGCCGAGGGTGCTCGTTGTTGAAGACGAAGAACTGGTAGCGAAGTCCGTGGGGCGATTTTTGCGGCGATGCGGATTTGTGGTTAGGGTCGCTCAGAATGGACGTGAAGGGGTTGAAATTTTTGAGGAGGTTGCTCCGGATGTTATCCTGCTAGACGTGGTAATGCCGGAGATGGATGGTCCAACGTGCGCTCGCAGATTGCGAGAGATTCAGCCCAAGGTTCCTATTCTCTACTACTCGGCCCATTTACGAGAGCATGGAGTGGACGATTTGGGTCTCGATATTCATACAGCGTTTTTGGAGAAACCGTTTGAATTCCAAGATCTTCGTGACCGGTTACTCCGGCTTATGCAGGCTTCTAGTCCGACCCAAGCGGAGCAACCAGGAAATTGAGGATGAGTGACTTCAATTGTGGGTTTTTGAAGGTTCTAAACGCGAAGTGTCCCATGTTTGCCACTTCTGTGTACTGTCGGTATTGAGCTTTGGTCAGGGCCTCGTAGAGACGGATAGCGGGGCCTCGAAGTGACGCTAGGTCGTTTGAGCCCCGGATGATCAATGTGGCGGATAAAACGGCTGATGGGTTCCACACTGGGGTGTCAGGACCGTAGATATCTCGATATGGGCCGTTCGGTAGAAGTATTTGGTCGGGACTTTCTTCGAATCGGAACAACCTCTCCACAAAGAGCTGACGAATTTTTGGATCCTCTTGCGT
This sequence comes from Myxococcales bacterium, assembly GCA_019634385.1. Lineage (GTDB taxonomy): Bacteria > Myxococcota > Kuafuiibacteriia > Kuafuiibacteriales > Kuafuiibacteriaceae > JAHQVK01. Next base: position 34,057 of record JAHQVK010000256.1, read on the forward strand.
AGGGTCTAGCCATTTCATGTGGAGCTCGCGACTTTCGATGCGACTAGCTGGCCCGATTTTGTGACGTTTTGGCCACTTGCGATCGAATACCGGGGCGTAGAGTAGTAAACGACGGATTGATTCAGCATGCGAGCTCGCGTACATGCCAGCAACAACACATCCCCATGACCAACCTACGAGATCCACCTGGGGATGCCCGCTATTTGCCTGCGCAAACTTCACCACCGCGTTGATATCGGGCATGACCTCGGAAGCTCGGACTGCGGCTGGTGACTGAGTATCGACGGACAACATGGTTGTTGGGCGAGTTGAGCCACCAAAGCCCCTGACATCAACTGCGTAGGTGTCGAAACCGTGGCTGGCGAGGGTTTCCATGATCGAATATCCTAATGGTAGATGCCAGACTGCTGAAGATGGAGAACCGGCTCCATGGGTTAAGACCACCGCGCCTCGACTCGATCCCACTGGTTCAACTCGAGTTACGAAGATTTCAATACCAGGATCGCTTGGAATCCGGATTTCGGCGGTCCTAAAACCTTCACGGTCTTTGCTGCTTACTAATTTGTCCTTTATGCAAGCAGTGGTGGCGGTGGTCAGAGCAAGTCCGAGGTGGATGAGTACGAAATTGTTGATGGTGTTCTCCCCGCGAATCATTCCTACCGGCTCGGTGTTACGGTTAGCAGAGTGAAGAAATCGGCGTCGACAGCAACTGCTCGCGCTTTCATGATCCTTGCCGGCATCACTACCGTCATTTTGTGGCAAGTGCCGTACTATGGAGAGCGTGTACTGTACCCCTTTACACTTTTTGCGACCTACGCTCATGAGATGGGTCACGGACTAATGGCCACGGCCCTAGGTGCACATTTTGAGTCTCTAGAGATGTATTCTGATGGCTCCGGTGTGGCGAAGTGGCGGGGTAACTTGTCACGTGGAGGCTACGCTCTGGTGGCCGCGGGTGGATTGGTGGGACCCTCGGTTGCGGGTTCACTGTTGTTGATGGCTTCCCGACAGCCGAACCGGTCGAGAGCAATTCTTGTGTGTCTAGGTTTATTTATGCTTATGACTGCCGCTTGGGTGGCGGATAAGCCATTCACACTGATTTTCGTGGTATTTGTGGGATCCACCCTGCTTTTGGTGGGTCTGCGCTTTCCACAACCTACCGTTACGTTCCTATTACAGTTGCTGGGAATTCAGCTCTGCGTAGCTCTCTTTCGAGATGTTCGATACATGTTTAGTCCTGGCGGACTGGTTGGAGGACAAACCCACAGCTCAGATACTGCGGAGATGGCGAAAGCTCTGTTTCTGCCATACTGGTTTTGGGGAGGTCTCACCGCTCTATTTTCAGGTGTAGTGTTAATACTTGGTCTATGGGTGGCGCTTCGCCCGCCGGCGGGAGTAAAAGGAACGCCTGCCATCAAATGATCCAGACCCCCACAGTCCTAAGAGCATAAGGAGTTGTTCATGGCTAATTTTACTCACAATGTCCCATATCAAGGATGGTCGGTAGCCCAGGCAAAGGCAGAGACCCGAACCGAGTTTATTCACAAGACCTACCAACATCTCGCGCTAGCCATCGCACTGTTTATTGGCTTGGAGACCTTGTTATTACAGATCGAGCCGCTGTGGCGAGGAAGTCTTCAGCTCCTTAGGGGTTGGACGTGGTTGGCTGTATTGTTTGCCTTTGGAATGGGCTCCAATTTCGCACATAGATGGGCCATGAGTACAACCTCAGTCAGGAAAGCTTACCTGGGATTGGGATTGTACGTGGTGATGCAGGCATTTTTGTTTCTACCTCTGTTGGCACTCGCTACGCACGTTGTTGGGGATCCAGGTTTGGTCATGAAGGCGGGTTGGTATACGGCCATCGTATTTCTTGGACTGACGCTCACCGTACTTTTTAGCAAAGCGGATCTCAGTTTTCTGGGAGGTGTTCTGCGGGTGGCGTTCTTTGCCGCGCTTGCCACTATCGTCGTGGGTATGCTGTTCGGTTTCACACTTGGTACCTGGTTTGCCGGTCTGATGGTCCTATTCTCGGGTGTGTCCATTGCGTATGAGACCTCCAAGATCGTGCACCACTACCGGCCAGGACAGCACGTAGCCGCTGCTTTGGGTCTATTTGCCTCTGTGGCTCTTCTTTTTTGGTACGTGCTCCAATTGTTGATGTCGTCTCGCGACTAAACGATGCACATAACTGTGAGGGGTGAGCGCGGATCCTCGTTCGAGGCAGCGCCCGTCCGTGGTAGACTCGCAGTGATTTGCAGCCCGTCCGACTAGGCAATCACGAACTACTTGTCCGGTTGGCCTCTGGAGGGGCCGCCAACGTTTTTTTGGTTCGTGACTTCTCCGCCCCAAAGAGCAACCGACTACTAGCACTGAAGACGCTTCTTCCATCGCTGGCTTCCAACGAAGACTTTCTACAGATGTTCTTCGCTGAGGCTCGTATCGCCTCCAGATTGAAGCACGAAAATATCGTCTCTATCACTGGGTTTGGGCAGGTAGAGGGTATTCATTGCTTGGCGATGGAGTACGTATTTGGCGCAAGCTTGTCTCAGGTCCTTCGTGCCTCCGCACGTGCTAAACGTCCATTAACCGTAGGCGTCCTTCTTCGAATTACAGCCGCCGTATGTGATGCTCTTCATTTTGCTCATGAGATGGAAGATGAGCTGGGAGAGCCCATGGGTCTTGTGCATCGTGATGTAACTCCGCAGAATATTCTGATTAGTTTCAACGGCGTTCCTAAGCTCACCGACTTTGGTATCGCCAAAGCCACCGGTCGTGGGTGGGAAACTCAGGCCGGTATCGTTAAAGGAAAATTTTCCTACATGTCACCCGAGCAGGCTCTAGGCAAAAAAGTGGACCGTCGCTCGGATATTTTTGGCACTGGTATTGTTCTTTGGGAAGCATTGACCGGCCGGGATCTCTTCCGCGGTTCAACACCCATGGAGGTTTTGACTGCGATCCGGGAACAGAAGATAGAAGCACCTAGTAAGGTTGTGAGCGGTCTGACACCGATCGTTGATCCCATTGTCATGCGAGCGCTTCGCCGATCACCTCGCGACCGTTACCAGGATTCGAGGGAGATGAGGGACTCGATCCTGGAGCTCATCGAACGAGCGGGAGTAGATATCGACGCGGAGACGATCTCCAAAGAACTGTACGCTATCTATGGAGAAGAGATCGGGAAACGCGCGGTGGAGCTGAAGAAAGCAAGTGGCGGCAAGGCGAATTTGGAAGAGCTCGCTAAAGTTCTTGGTGGTATGCCCCTCAATCAGCAGCAACATCTCCCAATGATCCCCGGGGGGGTGACGCACCCAGATCCCTTGGGACTTTTCTCCGATCATGAGCCGGTCAACGGGGTTGAGACCGATGCGATGACCTCGATGGAACGGCCAACCACCGAACAGACTCCGGAAGAATCGTGGGATGATAGTGCTACCGGAGAGCATCTAGAGGTGGTGAGCCGGTGGAATGAAGGATCGGTAGAGGCACCAGACGAAGATGAACTGCTGGCAATGCTATCTGAGGAAGATGCAACTGTTGGCCTTTTACCTAAGGAGTTTGCGGCAAAATTCGGCGCGGGCCTGGAATTGCCTGAGGATGAAGGGGGGATTGTTAGCTACCAAGAGGATGAGGCTACGCTCGGCATGGGTAACCATCGTGTTGATGTCATGGATGACTACCCCAGCGTCAGCGATGCATGGACACCTCCAGGCCTTAAGACGATAGAGGCAGAAGCCAGACCAGACCTTCGACGAGATTCTTCGGTATGGGGAGGATCTCGAATCTCCCCATCAGAGTTTGAGTCTGATGGTGGAGACATACCGCTGCGCTCAAAACCCCGGGCGCCATCTCTTCTTATCGAAGATGCTGTGCCGTCAGAAGCTCATTTATCCCCATCATCGTCTATGAGGCCCCA
>JAHQVK010000032.1 GCA_019634385.1 Myxococcales bacterium
AATCGGAGATGGAGGGTGAAGGACGTGGGGCCTCGGAAGCGGTGGCTGAGGTTTCGCTGGACGAGGCTTTGGCTAGCCCCCCATATCTTCGACGGGAAACTGGGGGAAGCTCTGTAGGTAGAGAGCTTTGGTGTCCTTGAAGGCTTGGCCTAGGCCGTGATTGGACTGCGGGCCTACGAATCGCAGGCGTTGAAGGTGACGATACACGTCGATCGGTAGTGGGGCTGGTGGTAGGAGGAGAAGGTCGCCTATGAGACTGAGTCCTTGTCTTAAGCAAGTCGAGGTTAGCAATGTCTCCAAGCTCAAGAGATGGCGCATTGCGGGTGATCTTTTGCCTTAACCAATCTCCCTCGGTTTGTGCCGCATCCAAAAGACTGAGGATCCCTTGGGGCACAGATGTACAACTGACCAAGGTGCGGAGTGTGGCTTTGCTATTGTTTTCCGAAAGATATATGCCTGGGTATATGGCCGATCCTTGAGTTTCCGACTTGAGGATTTGTGTTAAAGTTTCAAGTTCACTCATGGATACATTGTCGAGGATCGAAGCGGATGCCTCAATGATCAACCCAACGTAAGATAGGTCTTGAGTTCCAAAGTTGCCGGGCATTAAGGAGCTATCGCGAAGAGATGTTAAAAATGCCTGGGCTATTGTATCTGCATCTAACTTGTCTAAAGATATTTCAGCATAGTTGAGTATGCCACCCGAAAGAAGCAGTGTCCTAAAATCCTCATCATCGAAGGTTCGAACCGGGGTGAGCGTAGACTGGCTGTTGAGATTATTGAGGCTATCTAAGGGAGTAACGATACGGTTATTGACTTCTTTATAGTATGCAGAGACTGGTAAGCTTGCACAAGCCTCGTGGATCCGTTCGTTGTCAACAAAGATCCAGCCCGAAAGAGGGGTTCCCAACACTTCTTTGACCGCACGAACCGCATTTATTTTGGCGAGTGCGCTTTCTGCATGCGAAGGAAGGGTGAGGAGGCCGACCAATGGGGGGGCAACCTCATGGATAATCTCCGCGAGGGTTCCGATAGCGCTGCCCGTACCGCCCCCGAGTCCGGCGCACAGGATAATGGCATCAGCTTCAGCAAAGGTTTGAGTGATCGTGCTCCGAATGGTATCTGCATGTTCTAATACACATTCGCGTCCGTATAGAGGGTCCGAGCCGGCACCATCATAACCGTTGAGTCCGACATAGAGCCGTGATGTTTCCGGCAGTGAGGGGTACATAATGCCGGGATTGAGGGCAAGAAGATCTGCTTTTGCAGTATTGAGGGCTAGGGCTGGGTAGCCTCGAGAATAGTATTCCGCAGCGAGGTTGCCCCCCGCTTGGCCCAAACCAACCACCGCCAGATGTAACGCCTTTCCATCCGTTCTCACATGCGAAGTATACGCAATGGTGTGACAAAGAGATATCTTATAAGTCGGTGAATCTAGACCGCTGACCGCTGACCAGTGCAAGAATGACTTGTATGCCAGGAAATAGCGGTCCTAGAGTACTGACCGCTCACCAGCGCCAGTAAGGTTGGTATGCCAGGAAATGGCGGTCCTAGGGCGTGTCCTAACCTCCGGACCGCGTTCTAACTTGTATCCCACATTTGTGAGGGGTCGGTGGCATCGCCCCCCTTTCGGGTTCCACGGTCCGGTACATCCAGTCCCTCCCTCTGGGGCCGACCCCTCACAGACATGGGATATGGCGTCATCTCCACCGCCGGAGTTTAAAGACTCCTCCAGAGTACTGACCGCTGACCAGCGCCAGCAAGGTTGGTATGCCAGGAAGATGGCCGTCCGAAGGTCAAGCAGGCATTGTTCATTGGGAGGGCTCGCGCTATCACGGGACATTGTATGTCGAACAGGAAGCCAATTACCCCCGAGGGGTACGCTAAGCTAGAGAAAGAGCTGAATCAGCTTTGGCATCATGAGCGTCCTCGGGTGGTTCAGGAGGTTTCGGAGGCAGCAGCCCTGGGTGATCGGTCGGAAAATGCAGAGTATATCTATGGTAAAAAGCGTCTTCGGGAGATTGATCGAAAGGTCAAATATCTGTCGGGACTTCTTGATCGCCTGGATGTGATTGATCCCTCACAAGTGACGTCCGACACGGTGGAGTTCGGTGCCACTGTGGAAGTTGAGGACGAGGACGGCAGGGTTTTGACGTACCAGATTGTCGGCGAGGATGAGGTGGATGCTCGTAACAAACGCATCAGTATGCGCAGTCCGGTTGGGCAGTCTTTAGTGGGGAAAAGAGTGGGTGATGATGTTTTGGTAAGACGACCGGCAGGTGAAATCGAATTGGTGGTTACCAAAATTTGCTACCGCTAACCCATTGATGTGCTTTGGGGGTAGTCTCTTAGTGCGCGTCCATGCATCCTGCGTGAGCCATGAGATGCTGGTGGGCTGTGAATAGGCTCAAAAATGTGTGCTGCTTCTCTCTATTAGGGATCATTTCGACCGGGGTTGCATATGCTCAGGCACCGGAGGTGAGTGAAGAGGGGGCCACTAAAGAGCTTACGTCGCCTACAGTTACTGGTGATGAGCAAACGGCTGATGCAGAAGGCAGCGTTGCTGAGTTTATCGATAAGCTCTCGTGGCAAAAAGAAGGCTCAGGAGCGTTGGGTGAGCGAGCGACCATCGTGATCCCGGAAGGCTATCGCCTCGGTGACAACAGAACAACCTCCCGGTTGATGGCAGCGATGGGAAACGTTCCCAGCGGTGAAGAGCTGGGGATCCTTGGGCCACACGATCTCCACTGGTTTGTTATTTATGAGTTTGATGACGTCGGCTATGTCAAAGACGACGAAGAGTTGGATCCTGATGCAATGCTTACCCAGCAACGGTCCGCGGTTAGTGAGTCCAACAAGTATCGTGAGGAAAAAGGTTTAGCGACGGTAAATCTCCTCGGGTGGGCTATCCCACCCAGATATGAGCCGAATACGAACGTCCTGGAGTGGGCGGTTAAGGCTGAGTTTACTCACGCTGATGCGACAAAGGCCGTCGCGGTAAACTACCGTACCAAGGTGCTCGGTCGTCGCGGGGTTATGGATATCACGGTCGTGTGTAGTCCGGAAGACCTCGACCGAGTTCTACCGGAGTATCGTGAACTTATGAACGGATTTAGTTTCGTTGAGGGTGAGCGATACGCGGAGTATAAGCCAGGGGATAAAATTGCTGAATATGGGTTAGCTGCCCTGGTTCTAGGTGGGGCCACGGCGGTCGCTGCGAAGACGGGGATGTTTGCCGCTATCCTTCTCTTTTTTAAGAAGGGTCTGAAGCTCATTATGGTAGGCGTGGTTGCTCTCGGAGCGGCGATTAGTCGACTGTTTACGGGTAAGAAACCTCAGCAACCAGACGTTTAATACAGCAAAGACCTCTTGAATTGATTCAGTAAGGGGGGCATAGCCCCGCTTAGAAGTAGGAACTTGAGTTCTACCCAAGTGATTTTTGCTGTAGGACCTTGGGTTCACGCTCTTTTTTGATGGTATGCATGATCCGGTTTATCAGCTTCTGGCGGTATGGATTGTCATCCACATAGTTGATGGAGCCGTGCTCATCCGCCGACCGGCCATTGTGTTTAGCGGATGGGGCCAGTGGTATCGCGTGCAGTCTGGATCGAAAGCTGTGTTTGGTAATGCACGTAAAGCATTGGTGATTCTACGTCCTTGGCCTCCGTTCGAGTCCGGATTTGTTACCGAGATTCCTGAGCTAACGGTTACATCTACTGCGGTGCTTCCCTACGCGGTCCAGCGCCCGGGCCGCAAGGACCCACCCGATGCATGGTCACCCCTCGATGCAGAATGCCTCGCTTCCGCGCAAGCGGAGCATATGTCGGTGCTAGGCATAGACTGTAAAGCGGATACTTCAAGCATATTGGAGGCCGAGCGATTGGCTGCAGCCTGTCGAGATTTTGCCGCCGCATCCACGGAAGAAGACCGCAAGGCACTCTTTCATCATCGGGTCCAAGCCTCGCACGATGTTTTGGCTATCCGGGCGCGATATGCGGACTTTGGTCGAGAAAGTGCACTGATTGGAGTTCTGGGGCCAGTCGCATGGTTGGTTAGTTTAGGCAGCTTTATCGGCTTTTTTTATGTCCCGGCCATGTGGGCTCATTGGTACCTTTTTGTGCTCGTGACGGTGGCTTTGTGGGTGCACGTTCTTGTTGAGTTTAGCCGGGTCCATCGGCGGTTTTATCCCACTGCGGTCGGAGACCGGGTGACTAAGTTGTTCATGCTGGGGGTTTCGCTCCCAGCGTTGGCGCATGCCCGAACTTTTTTGGCTCGGGACCTCTTTGTCGGGTTTCATCCGCTAGCGGTGGGCTGCGTCCTCCTTCGAGGTCCCACGCTCCATCGATTTGCCGCGGATATATGGAATGATGTAAAAAATCCCACCCATGGAATAGGAACCCGCTCGGAGGCAGAGGTGGAGCGGCAAGCGATGATAAGGTCACACCGAGCTCTTTTGGAAAATGAGGGGCTGGGAACCCAGAGTCTGGAAGCTATTCCTGATGAGTGGGCACAACGCGGTTTTTTGGGTCTGTGCCCCCGATGCCGATCCGTATACGAAGTTGCTGAGGGCACTTGTAGTGACTGTGTGGGGGTGGCACTGGTGAAGACTCAGTAGTGCGCAGTGGAATATGCTACGTTTTAACGTACAAACTGGGAGTAGTTATTGGTTTTGGACCGGCCTAAGAGCGATTCTTTCATTCTCGCATTGTAGATAGCCGTCAACGAAGGCAGCATACTCTCTATGGCGGCCGAACGGGCGCGTATGGTGGCGTCGACTGGTGAGGTGTTTTCCACTCCTTTTGAATACCTGACCTCGCGAAGTGTTTTTTTACTGGGACGAGCTCGTCTCAAGTTTGATGAGGAAGTCACACTCGAGGTGCTGGGGATTATCGTGGAGGCTAGGGTGGCCTTTGTGGCTTATGATCCTCCAGGTTTGGTACTGACCTTTGAGGCTCCTCCGGAGGCGGATAAGATCTTCCGAAGATGGCAGCAGCACCGAAGAATAACTTGGGTGAATGAGGATGTCAGGAAAACTGCGGATGGGTCTGATGATGTAGACTTCGTTGCATCCTTGATGGATCGCACGCCTACAGTAAGTGTAGAGGCTCGAGCAGTAGACTCAGAGGAACCAACAAATACTGCTGCTCGAACGATTAGTTCGGAAGAGAAAACACTCCCTGGTATTATGTATCCCACGGATGCTAACAACGTGATTAAAGTATCACAGGCGTCTACGAAGATGGTGGGACCAGAGGGAACGCGGTTGCGAGCAACGACTCACGTGGACGAACTCGATTCTGCGGACGAATCCTAGGGCGTATCTTTTGAGGTTGGTGTGGAACTGTTATGAAGTACCTAATTGGTCTAACGGTTGGGACTCGGAGGGAGACTCGCGTAGCTAGCTGACGGAGAGGTTCCTGACAAGAGGTGGCTGCAGTTTACTGGATGGATAGCCGAACTAGGGCGTGTCTTTACCCTGCGGCTGGCGGAGATGATGCCGTAGCCCGCGTTGTGTGAGGGTTCTTCGGCCTCAGCTCGTAAGCCGCCTTGAGGTTCCCAGCGGTTTTCGTGGCCTCAGCATATTCGTTGCCGGTTGGTTGGCTATGGTCTTCGGCCAGCTCACCGGGCTGCTATGAGTTCACTTTGAGGGGTTTTAGTTGGGCCACGATAGGAAGGTGGTCGG
>JAHQVK010000033.1 GCA_019634385.1 Myxococcales bacterium
ACCAAAACGACTGGCACAACCAGCAAATAGACAGGCGGTTACCGTTTCGACCACCGGATATCGAAGGTCGATGGCTTGCTGGCAATTGGCACATTGCCCCCGAAGGAGAACCCAGCTGAGTACCGGAATATTGTTGTACGGCCGGATGAAGGCTTTACAATTGGGGCAATGTGATGGGGGCCACGCGATGCTGGCACCAGACGGCAGTCGAACAATGACGACGTTGAGAAATGAGCCAACAAGAGCGCCGAAGATGAGGGTGCTGATCAAGAGCGTCCACGAGCCATCCAGGTATGCCAATACGGTGTGCACTGCGTGATTGATATCATGTTTGCTGTGGCCTGCTTACGTTTACCGTAGCTGCCGACAATATCGCGTTACTGGCAAATTATACCTGCACATCCGGCAAGGAACGGGTACTGGTCCACGATGAAGTCGAATATGGGGTTCTCCCCTTGTCCCTCTGACGGCCGCTTGTTTAGCTTGGGAATACATAGCTTCCACTTCAAGGAAGCTAGCAAGTGAGAAAGGATACATAATGCGTTTTGCGGGCAATATCTCTAGAGATCAGATATATCTGCATAGTAGCAGCCACTGCTTGGCTCTTCACCCAAAGAGCCATACACTCCCTCCGGTGCTACCGTCATCGGCTTCACCGGTCACAGAGTTACCCTGGCTGTCCGGAGAACGTTATTTTCGAGCAGAAGCTATCGCAAAACAGTGTGTTGTAGATATATTTGGTGCTTCTTTTGAGGACAGTGATGGGTCATCAATTTATAGTATTCTTGCTGAGCTACTCCAAAAATGTCATCCGACTGATGATGATATCAGTGCGTTGAGTCCGGGACCGGTTGTTGATGAGACGCTCAATCGCTTGGTGGATATTATCCGAGGCAAGCCAACCGGAACAGTGGGAGGGCGTTTAGCGATGGCTGTTGATAGGCTAATTGTTCAACGGATTCGTTCATCGGAAGAGCTACAACGGCAGGCGAGTATCATTCGAGAGGCAGCAGGAATAGCAGAAGCGGCAATGGAGTATCATTATGCCTCTAGGTTGACGCGTCGTTTGGAGCGGATACGGGCTGGTTATTACGCTCGTGGGTTGGATGCCATACTCGGTGTTTTCGACGGCTTCCCCTATATCGATAGTTACCTTGAGTTGGTAAAAGCGGAGGTTTCGATTCTTTCTTTGCCTGAGTCATCAACTATAACGATGGGAGGATGTGGCCCATTGCCCATAACTGGGATTCTTTATCATGCTCTTACTGGGGCCCAGATTGAGTTGATTGACCATCATCCTAAGGCAGCCGCGTTCGCCAAAGACTTCATCTGTGAAATGGAGCGTTTGGGTATATTGTCGCGCAACGTAGTTCGTGTCCGATGTGAAGACGTGGGTGCGCTGCTTGTGGATCACGAGCATGTCTGTGATGTAATAATGGTGGCTAGTTTGGTAGATAGAGCGACCAAATATCAATTGGCACAGAAAATTTCATGCTCTGCCCAACAAAGTATGGGTTCACCAGCCTTGCTGCTGCGATCTGCCAAAGGATTGTGTGCAGAGCTTGCATATGTATCGATAGATAGGGCGGAGATAGAGCAGGCAGGAATGGTTTTTCAGGGTGAGCTGGTGCCTTGCAATCATGTTATTTCCGATGCGGATGAATCGGAAGCCCAGAAGTGGGGACTGATGAGTTTGTGTTCACCATCTTTGTTAGATGTTCTCCCCGCAATGGTCTTGAATAGCTCTGAACTATACAGCAGAAATCACTTGGGTTGAACCCAAGTTCCTCCTTCTACGCGGGGCAATGCCCCGCTGCGCGCCCCTTGTTGATTCTTCCAGAATCAATTGAAGTGGTCTTTGCTGTATCTACCACCACTTGAAAATACGCCTCAGCATTCGTTTTGAACTATTGCAGTGGACTAGTTGGGTGGGGTGAGGAATCCACCAGCGGCAGTGGTTGACCAGTTTTGGGTGACGGCAATAGAATTTAAGCTGATCGGTGTTTGAGTGGTTGGTGGTCCCGTGGATGCGACATTATGGCCGCAGTATGTGGGCCTTACTTGCTTTACAAGTAGAGTTTGGCGATTCACACCAAGGTGTGGTTCGTCTCAACCGATTCCAACGCATGGCGCTCATCACCACCCTTGTGACGTACCTGCTCATTGGTGTGGGCGGACTGGTGCGCGCCTCTGGTGCCGGTTTGGGGTGTCCGGATTGGCCCCAGTGCTTTGGTTTGTGGGTGCCTCCCCTGTCAGCGGCTTATTTACCGCCAGAGTTTGACCCCCAACAGTTCAATGTCCTGAAAACCTGGACTGAGTACCTTAACCGATTGTTAGGAGCCCTGACAGGCATTCTTATTTTAGTCACTCTGGCCCTTGCTGTGCGAGACCACCGAGACAATTCTCGGGTGGTATGGCCCAGTGCTGCAGCTTTTGGGTCAGTACTTGTAAATGGTTGGCTTGGTGGTAAGGTGGTCGAGACTCATCTAGCGCCCTGGGTGCTGACTGCACACCTGACCCTAGCACTCATACTTGTGAGTCTCTTGTTGTATGCTACGGTGAATGCTTTCTATGTAGGCCGGGGAATTGAAGCGACGAAGGTAGCTCTATCCCGACGTCAACTAGCAAAATATGCCAGTCTTGTCATTTTGATGTTGGGTATCCAAATTGCCTTTGGGGCATTGTTGCGAGGACAGGTGCAGCAGGTGGCGGATGCGGGGATAGTAAGAGGAGAGTGGCTGGCGCATGTAGGATGGGTGGAAATTATCCATCGTAGCTACGCGCCGTTGGTCACCGGACTGGTTCTTTGGGTGTGTAGCCGGGCTTGGAGCGAAAAAGAAATTCAACTACGGGTGGTTGCGGCGATCTCTGCCATGTTGGTTGTTGGCCAAGTTTTAGGTGGTTATGGGATCAGCGTGTTGGATTTCCCTCCGGTATTGCAGGTGTTTCATCTGTGGTTTGCTTCATTGCTGCTTGGTAGCTTAAGCGTGATGGTGCTATTGGCGTGGAGGATGATACCTGAAGGGAGTTAGCTGAGCGGTATCGTCATCTATTCCCAATAATACTTCTGTTGAACAGTAACTAGCTAGCAGCCTGTTGATTTAGCCCAGTGTGTAGCTATCGAGCCAGGCTTTTCGTGAAACGTTCTGACGACGAGGCGAGCGTACCAGGCGGTACGCGACCGAGGAGAGACTTCTTGTGGGTCAGGATGTTTCACGGAAAGACCGGCCGATAGATGCCTGCAGGGCTAGATCAACAGGCTGCTAGGGTGTGTCTTTGAATTCCGGACCGCGTTCTGACTTGTTTCCTTCGTTTGTGAGGGGTCGGTGGCTTGGTCCGGCTTCGGGCCCCTCGGCCCTGTCCATCCCGTACCCTCTCTCCGTGGCCGACCCCTCATAAACGAAGGCTACGGCGTAATCTCCCCAGTCGGAGCGTACAGCAGAAACCACTTGGGTTGAACCCAAGTTCCTGCTTCTACGCGTGGCTATGCCCCTCTGCGCGACCCCTTGTTGATTCTTACAGAATCAATTCAAGTGCTCTTTGCTGTAAAGACACGCCCTAACTAGGGCGCGTCTTGGGCTCGCACGAGTCATAGGCTGTGCCGAATTTAAAGACAGGCCTAATTGCTTGTAGTCACTGATGGTTCAGGCTATTTGATGCTCCGTGTGAATCCTGTCGTCCGCGCAGCTTTCGCTCTCGTCGAACATCGGGCTCATTTTCAAACCATTCCGTGTTCTGGGACGTATATGGGTCCTTGGCGTATGTGGTACCTAGGGGCATGTCTTTGAGTTGGGCGTGGTTTGTGGTTTGTCCCTGATGTAGATTAGGCGGCTAGCCCAAGACGGCTCTTGCCCTGTCGCTTCGTGCATGTGAGCACCAGTTGGATGGGTCGTATTCTAGATCTTAGTGGTAAGAATGCCTTTGTGACCGGTGTTTCCGATGATGGAGGATTTGCATGGGCCATTGCTAAATCGCTGCAGGCTGCCGGGGCGAATGTGTATCTCGTTTGTCATCCCCGGGTGCTAGGGATCGTTGAGCGGTTTAGCAGCCGAGACAAGTATGCTTCATCCCGCCAATTGCCTTACGGGGCTAGTGGAGAATTTAGCCCCAAGGGGCTCATCCCATGTGATGTTGAGTTTGATACTCTGGAAGATATTCCTCCTGCGCAGCGGGACGCTAAGGGGTATGTGAACAATGATGTCAGTATTTCTGGGGCTATGGAGGCCTACGACAAACTCAGTGGTGACGGTGGTATCGATATTCTCATCCATTCTGTAGCTTTTTCGTCGGAGATTCAAAGATCCCATCTCGAGGTCAGCCGCAAAGCCTATCTCCAAGCTATTTCGATCAGCAGCTATTCGTTGGTTGGGTTGGTTAGGGCTGCACTTCCTCGGATGAAAGAACGGGGTGCTAGTGTAATTGGGCTCAGTTATCTGGCTTCGCAGCGAGTCACACCAGGATACGGGGGAGGAATGGCCACAGCAAAAGCGGCACTTGAATGTGATGCAAGGGCGTTGGCTTGGTTCGCTGGCGAATCTGGGGTTCGAGTAAATATTGTGAGTCCAGGTGCTTTCGCTTCACGGGCGGCCAAAAGCATTGGTTCTATAGACAAGATGATAGAGGCCACAGCTGAGCGAAGTCCGTTGCGTCGGTCGATCGAAGCGGAGGAGGTGGCAGACACTTGTATATTTCTGTCCTCCGCCTTGGCACGAGGTATCACCGGGGATGTTATTTACGTTGATGCCGGTGTACACGCTATGAATGCGGTATAGATAGAACAGGGCTCAAAAGCGACCATAGATTGGGCGTTTTATGGATCAAGGATACTAGCAGCCGGTTGATTTTGCCCAGTGTGTAGCTATCGAGCCCGGCTTTTCGTGAAAAGCTCTGACGACGAGGCGAGCGTACCTGGTGGTACGCGACCGAGGAGAGACTTTTCGTGGTCAGGACGTTTCACGGAAAGACCGGCCGATAGATGCGGGCAGGGCTAGATGAGCAGGCTGCTAGGGCGTGTCTTTCAGCTCCAGACCGCGTTCTGACTTGTATCCCACATTTGTGAGGGGTGGCGGTATTGCCACCCTTTCGGGCCCTATCTCGCAGCTAGATTGCTCAACTCAAGTTCGCTTGTGGGTAAGAACAGGTCTTAGGGCGTGTCATTAACCTTCGGACCGGATTCTGACTTGTATCCTGCGTTTGTGCGGGTTCGGTGCCTTCACCACCCTTTCGGACCCCTCGGCCGGGTGCATGCCGCACCCTCTCCCTCCGAGGCCGACCCCTCACACACTCCGGCTACGGTACGTCTCCGTAACCGGAGTGAGAAGCAGGCACTTGGGTTGAACCTGAGTGCCTACTTCTCCGCCGGGCTATGCCCCGCTGCGCGATCACTTGGTGATTCTTGCAGAATCACTTCAAGGGGTCTTTGCTGTAAAGACACGCCTCAGGCTGGTTCGTGGATGAGGAGCTGGACACGCTCTAGTAGCTTGGCTGGCAGTCGCTCACGTACGGCTTTCCGAATCACGTCTGGGGTGTAGCGGCGCGAGAAATGGGTAAGAACAATGGCCTCATTCTCGAAGAGCTCCGCTCTTTCAGCTAGATCGTCGAGATGGATATGACCTCCCTTGCGGGCCCACGTTGGCCCGGGACGATCGCCGATAAATGTGCACTCCAATAGGAGAAGGCGGGCGGTTCGCACCAGTGGCTGCTTTTCCACCACCGTGATATTGGTATCACCGGGAAAACAGATTTCGGGAATGTTGGTGACGGTGTGGATGGTTTCGCCCTGTTGGGTTTTTTCTACGAGCGCTCGACCATTCAAGCCCTGATACCGTGGGTGGAGCTTGCGCCGTTGGCGGATCAAGCAATAGCCCAATGTCTCCACCCGGTGGGGAACCCTAAAGGCCTCCACGTACCGATCGCCACCCAGCGCAAACCGCTGGCCTGGATTGATACCAACAAGTTCGCAGCGATCGGCGCTGGAGTCGAGCTGGGTCCACAGCCGAAGAATCTGATAAAGTTCATCGCGAATTCCCGCAGGGCAGAAGATTTTTGGTGGCGATAGATTTTGCATCGCCCGCATGGCCACGTAGTAGGGAAGACCTGCCGCATGATCCATGTGGGCGTGCGTAAGAAACAGGCGACTCCTTCGAAGCGCAGGTGGCGGGCACCGACCGATATCTAGGTTGCAGTCAAAGCTAGGGACCTGAAAACTGGTCTCAATGCCTCCGACTGAATGTGCCTCGATAACGTGCCCGGCGATTTCGAGCCGCATAGGCCGTACTATGCCACCTGCATGCCATGTGGTCACCTTGTCGATGGATATGATGATAAAGATGTGTATATTCAATGATGTAGAGTGCGTCCACAACCACTGGCTGGGGGCGCTGGTGCTCCGGCAGTCGGTTGATCTGGTCGAGCAACCATCCTTTGGATAGTCTTTCCCCGGAATGTTCTGATCGAGTTAGGCGGTCATCGGCCTCTTAAGTATTCGCCGCCCGGCGTGGACTTGTGTCGTCCACAACATCAGTGTTCAGGGGATCGACAACACCTCAGCGAAGGGAGGCGGCGGCTTTTGAGGCTCCCCATATTCTGGCGGAACAACTGGTCGAAGTTCTGGTTTGATCTCCCATTCGATTTGCGCCCCATCAAATTTCTCTATGTGCTCGAGGGCTAAGCGCGCGTGCACAGGATCCCCACGGCTCAGGGTTGAGGTACCCCCATCTGGCGTATACAGCAAAGACCCCTTGAATTGATTCTGTAAGAATCAACAAGTGGTAGCACAGGGGGGCATAGCCTGGCGTAGAAGCAGGAACTTGGGTTCAACCCAAGTGATTTCCGCTGTAGCCCATTGTCTGGGCTGCTTTCTTCAGTTTTCTCCGGAGCTATTCCGGACCCCTCGAATTTCGGGGGTTGGAACCTTATATTTCTCGTCGTAATTTGTCACTCATCCATTTTATCGGCGCTTTAAGCACTCCTTATGATAGCATCTAAGTGCTTTTTTTTACGCCGTTTTTCATCGTTTTGTGGCGAGGAGTCTTTTTGTATCTGCTAGGCACTTTTCCCTCAAGTCCATAGACGCCAGACAAGCAAGCCACCGTGACCTAAGCATGCTCTGGGTCCCGCCGGAAAAAACCTGCAGGGTTATCAGT
>JAHQVK010000257.1 GCA_019634385.1 Myxococcales bacterium
AATGAGAGGAGGCCTGCCCGGCGGCAATATAAGTAGTGGCTTGATAACAGTCCATTCTTCCTCACTGAGCTCGTGGCGTTGCACAAGAAGCTTTGATCAGTTCTCAAGGTGTCAGACAAGTTTATTTGGTCCCACAAGCGGATCAGGTTAACAGATCACGGGATCAGAGTCTATGTGACAAGGCAACCGACCCTTTGAAGACAGGCCCTAGCGAGTGTTTCGTTCTTAGATGCCTTCGGGCGTTGATCACATGACTGAGAGTGCTGTTAACCGCCGCTTAACAGCAGAGCTGTTTTCTGTTCAGACTTGCGATAAATCTGAGCTTGAGAGACAATATAAAAATGACTGAAATCTTGGAGTTGCAGCCTCTGGAGCAACCTCTCTCCGCGGAGGCGCGGGGCTTGGTTCTGTCGGCTGAGGAGGCTATCGTTCGCCGCTGTGCTTGGCGTTAGCAACCCAAGGATTTATAAGCTCAAATGATGTCCTATTTTGAACCTAAGTCGTTTGAGACATGTCGAGGTAGAAGCATATATAGCTATTTCGGGATCAAATTCTTTAAACGTTATCTGCTGTTGACGGATTTGATTTTATTTGGTTTTAGAAAAAAAGCTCAGTTAAACACCAGAGATAAAAACCTGAAAGATGAGATTATAAGGCTCGAATGGCAAACTCGACGCGATGAAATCATCCACTTAGTTTTTATGGTGCTAATTGTGGCGATCTTGATCAAGAGCGGAAAAGATATGTCGATTCTTCAATGGATGAAGGTGCTTGCAATAAGCTTATATGCAAATATATATCCCATATTTTTACAAAGACATAACCGCATGAGATTGGTAAAATTGTTAACAAGTTTGTCAAAAAGACGCTCCTAGCGTCGCGCCTTTTACAAAAACGTTAGGAGCCCATGAAGGAATCTAAAAATGTGGCAATATCCAAAATGTAATAGAGAATTTACTCGTAAAAATCAGAGGCATGTTTGTGGCACTGGTAATCGAGATGACGTAATTCGAGATAGGCCTGAATTAGTTGTAGAGGGGCCAACGGTAGCGACGAGCCAAGACCACATGTAAGGGAGCAGAAGTAAGCCCAGCTTGGCCTCGGGTCACAGCTGTTATTTGTCAGTCACGGATTCCGCAAAAGGCAGGCCAATTCATTGGAATCAAACCACTTTCCGACTCTCCCCTATCATCGGAGAACAAGGGTGGCACCCTCCGGGCGGGCCGTTCTTGCTGGGCCCACTCAATGACCTCGAGAAAGACGGAGCCCGAGACGCGAGTCCCGGCCCTCCGGGAGGGCTCCGTTGCGGAAAGCGGCACGCGAGAACTCCCCAACCTCGAACCAGTCCCCACCCCGAATCACCCGGCTCGCTCCGGGGTCCCTAGGGTCTTCTATAACAGTGCCAGGGTCTTCTATAACAGTGCCAGGAATGGCTCTGGCTTCATATGCACCACCATAGTCCAAGTAGTCCTGGCACCACTCATGGACGTTGCCCAGCATGTCGTAGAGGCCCCAGGCATTCGGCGCTTTCGTGCCCACCGGATGAGTAGTCCAGTCACTGTTATCCCCATACCAAGCCACCTCGTCTAGGGGGCCATACCTTGGGGTCTCTGTTCCGGCACGCGCCGCATACTCCCACTGCGCTTCCGTAGGTAACCGAGCTTCTAACCCCGGGACTTCCGTGTTGAGCGCCTCCAGAAACACTTGCGCATCGTGCCAAGAGACCCTCTCCACCGGGCCGCCGACCCGCCTCGACAGAGGCCGCCGGCGGAACGGTTGCGGCACTTCGTTTGCCTCCAAGACCCCACGCCCCTATTCATGTCTCTGTGCTTCCCGCTTCACCTCGCAAGTTGCTCCTCCTAGACGGGATCGGAGCGATAATCACAGCGCTTGCAATGCTCCTGCTGTTGGCACAGGCGGAAGAAGTCTTCGGACTGCCAACGGCATGGGCGTACGTGTTAGGGTTCGTTGGCGTCGCGTACGCCTCGTATTCTCTTTCCCGTTTCCGGCAAAGCTGCGGAGATCACCGGGGCAACTTGCGCACCATTGCGCGCCTGAACCTAGCCTATTGCGTGGCGAGCGCTGCCCTTTTGGTCGTCCACGGAGAGCGCTTGACGCTCTGGGGAAAGCTATACCTCTGCGGAGAAATCATGATCGTCGGGCTCCTCGCCAAGTACGAGCTGCGTGTCGCCCAAGGTCCTAGCCCGGGCGCCAACGCTGGGTGACTGGTCGCTCAGGCGGCTCGAGCGACTCGCTCCCCTGGGGAGAGGGCCAATGGCCTAAAGAGAGCACGCAAACGAGCTGCTCTGGCGCATCGATTTCACGAGCGTGGATCCCCCTCCTACGAGGGCGAACCACGCCGTCCCCCGAAGCCCGGTATCTATCTGAGCCCATGAACAACCGCAGCCCCTAGCGTGCTCGTCCGCGTCAACCCCCTTTGTGTCCCCCTCCTTTCAGTCGGTGTCGCTACGCGCCCCCAAAAGCCGGTTTGACCCGGCCTCCGCGCGCCCTTGGAACAGAGAAGCCCCCCCACTGGTGGGGGGGCAGCATTAACTGGGGGAGATGGACAGCCCCGCGCAGCGCTCTTCCCGGCTCCTTGAACTATCTCTCCCGGCCGCCACCTTACCGGCGCTCCGCACCGGCCGGGACGCCCTAGCCTTGCGCTTCCTGGTCCTCCGGGCGGGCTGCTCTTGGCTGGCGCACTAAAGACCTCGAGAAAGACGGAGCCCGAAATCCGAGCTCTGGAAATCCGGGCGGAAGCCGAAGCGATCGGCGGCACGCACGTTCCGCGCGACGGCCTTCCAGCCCCCACCCCGGACCACCACCCGGCCATCGCTCTCTGCGGGGCCCGTAGGGTCTTCTATGGCCGTGCCCGGAATGGCTTGGGCTGCATATTGATCACCGTCAAAGTAGTCCTGACACCACTCATAGACATTGCCCAGCATGTCGTAGAGGCCCCAGGCATTCGGCACTTTCGTAGCCACCGGATGCGTAGTGCCTTCACTGTTATCGACCCACCAAGCCACCTCGTCTAGGGGGCCATACCTTGGGGTCTCTGTTCCGGCCCGCGCCGCATACTCCCACTGGGCTTCCGTTGGTAGCCGAGCATCTAACCCTGGCACTTCCGTGTTGAGCGCCGCTAGAAACACTTGCGCATCGTCCCAAGAGACGGTCTCAACCGGGTGTGCCTCCCCCGTAAATGCACTCAAATTGTGACTCATCACCGCTGACCACAGCCGCTGCGTCACCTCGGTTTCCGCCAGCCAGTAGCCCTCAGTGAGCCGAACCTGATGCCGCGGTTTCTCCAAGGTCCCGGCTTCCCCATCGTCATCCGGCGACCCCATCCAAAACGTCCCCGGTTCTATCCAACGAAACTTGAGTTCGACCCCCGATACCTCCACCGAGGCCCACGTACCAACATCATCCACTCCCGATTCGTCCGCCCAAGAGGCCAAAGGTGGCTTTGGCTCTACTGGTGGGGGTGTTGGGTCTTCTGGCTCTACTGGTGGGGGTGTTGGGTCTTCTGGCTCTACTGGTGGGGGTGCTGGCTCTGGCTCATTCGTAGGCTCAGGTTTAGCATCATTCCCAGGCTCAATACATATATCTTCAGGACTGCATGTAAGCCCATCCGCGCACAGTCCTAGATTGGAGCACGGACTCCCCTCCAGTCCTGGATAGGGCGTACATCCAATGAGTGCATAAGCCAAAAGCAGGACGAGAATGAACACATCGACGAAATAATCGAGTGTGTTTCTGAGGCCAAGCGGTTTAAGCCTAACTCCATCTTTTGATATTTGGAGGATAGTTGAGGATGAAAATATTACCGAGAGAGATAGAATTTTCAGAGAAAAACCTTTCAACAATTGACATTACCTTATGGGCTTGTCTAGCGGCCTCTGTCTTTTGCGTCTCAAAACCACTCTACGCATCGAATAACGGACTCGATATTGCCCAAGAGCTTCGTATCCCCGGAGTTAAACTTCTCGCGGTAGAGTTCTTCGCCACGTGGTGTGCCCCTTGTATGAAAGCCATTCCCAGATGGAAAGCGCTGCATGAGAAATATCGCGATGAGGGCCTGCGCTTTGTTGTCGTGGTGTCACGAGACCCTGAGGGCGCGTGTACCAATCCAGGTTGGACACCCGACCGCGTGATTTGTGATGATGAGGGGTTCCTTCAAGAACGTTTTGGGGCCCAATCTCTGCCGGCTGCGTTCTTATGGGGCTGGCAAGGACATATGCTGGGCCATCATGCCCACGTTGATGCCGTAGAGGCCCATATCATCCAATGGATGAAGCGTAGTCCTCGAGTGGCCGTCGAAGCAGGAACCGTCGATGACCATGAAATCACCCGCGAACAGTTAGCGGAGATGGTACGAGGTCAATTGGTCGGACAGGGTAAGTTCACGATAGTTGCGACCGAAGAAGAACGTCAACGACTTCGAAAACTCCGACAAAAGTCCTTAGACCTCAACGCCGACGAGCGGTTGGCATGTAATGCAGGTAAAGAAGTCAGCGCGAATTCATGGCTGAAGGTCTCTTTAACGGGCAAAGTCTCCAAGCGCCTTCGTCTTGAGTTATTCTCTGCCGAGCGAGGCTGTTTAGAAGCCCATGGTACCGCTCCGTGGTTTGCTAAACGGCCCGTAGTCAGCATCAATCAAGCTCTCTCGGCCATAACTCGCGCCGTGAGTCTTCCTAAAGTTCAACTCCCCTTTGCTCCCTCTCGACCTCCGCAGCCCGCGCCTTCTCCCCCAAAACGTCTGGGCCGAATCTCCGTCACCTCGGTGCCTCCCGGTTTAGAAGTGGTCCTCAATGGTCGTCCTACGGGGCAAAAAACACCCACTCAATTCTCTAACCTCGCGATGGGCACCCACCAAATTAGCGCCCGTATAAAGGGGGAAATAAAGGGCATACAAAAGATTGAACTCAATTCACAAAAGACGACGGAAAATGTATCCATCGAACTGGAAACACACTTGACAGCCCTCAACGTTCAGGCTGCTTTTCAAGGTCAACCCGTCGAAGCAAAACTCTTACTTGATGGAAAATTGGTAGGAAACACCCCTTTTAAAGGTCTGATTGAACCCGGCATCGTAGAACTCAACGCCCGAACCTCCACCTTTGAGGGTGCACAACTGGTTCGACTTGAACCGGGCTCGACACAAAACATCAACCTCCAACTGGTTGAAAAAAAGAAGAATCTTCCACGTCGCCTGATGCTTTTTGGAGGGGGAGCCGCTGCAGCCGTCGGAGCCGGGGTCTTCTTTACATTGGCAGAAATGCAAGTGGGTGAAGCGAGAGAGGCTCGCTTCAACTCCGATTTCACCGACAGCGAGCAAAACACGGTCGACACCTTCCGAACGGTAGGTATAGGGTCTGCGGTGGCGGCGGGTGCGCTGCTAAGTACCGGATTAATTTTTGAACTCGTCAATGGTCGTCAACAGAAGAAGAAGAAAACGACACTCCATCTTATGGCTTTAGATCAGGGTTATGGGATAGCGTTACAAGGATCTCTCAATCCTTAACTTGATTGAGAGATCTCTCAGTACTAACATAAGCCTAGTTATCCACCATACAACCTGACTGTTCGTAGATGATCGGCTGTACTGGTTCATCAGCCAGCAAATCATCCTCCCCCGATTCGCGCTCCGCCCACCCTGACCCGACTGACGACTCATCACCGCCACACGCGGAAACAAGCATCACATAAAGCAACCCATATACACTTTTCGAGGTAAACATAAGCTGCCTCGCAACGTACGCGAAAAGGTCACAAAGGACGATATTTGTTCAATCATAAACATGGCGTGTCATGCTCTTATGGACAGCAACACTACCCGCACCCCCACCCGTGGGGGCCGGCAGGTGTGCAGCTTCAGCGAGCGCAGACCGGGTCCAGGGATATGTGGGGCCGACAGGCCACCGAAGGGAACAGATATCCCTGGAGGCGGGGGAGTATCGCGGTATCTATCTCAGCCCATG
>JAHQVK010000034.1 GCA_019634385.1 Myxococcales bacterium
CCGGCCGATAGATGCCTGCAGGGCTAGATCAACAGGCTGTTAGGGAAACTATTAGGATGACAGAATTTGAGCCGGCCTGATTGCGTACTATCTGTAGCTGGTTCGTAGCCTAAGCAGGTCGATTGGGCGCCGATGTGTCCATATCCACGTGCCGCTCGACCTTTGGTGTCGGGCGTGACAGTCTCATTGACCATGTTGAGTGTGTTTGCGCTGGTATTCATGGCCGGAGTCGATCTAGACACCGAGCTTCGTGTTCTTCAAGCCGCTGCTAAAGAAAACGAAGCTTTCGCGATTGTCGAGTCATTGACGACCGAGGTTGGCTCGAGATTAGCGGGCAGCGAAGCTGAGGCCCGCGCACGAGCATGGGCGGTCAAAAAGCTTACCGCTTTAGGCTTCAAGAACATCCGGGTTGAATCTACCTCCGTGCCCGGCTGGGAGCGAGGCGAAGAAGTGGCCCGTATCGTGCGGCCCTTTCCCCAAAACCTTGCTATCACCGCACTGGGCGGTAGTGTGGCTACCCCGGCCGGTGGCCTAAGCGCGGAGTTGCTACCCTTCGAAACACTCACTGATCTGCAGGCGGCCCCAGCCGGGGCGCTTCACGGCAAAATAGCGTTTATCAATCAGGCTATGCCCAAGACTCAAGATGGTTCCGGCTATGGCGCGGTCGTGGCCATTCGGAGCCAGGGCCCTTCAGTTGCCGCAGCGAAGGGTGCAGCTGCGATTTTGATCCGAAGCGTAGGCACCGACCATCACCGTTTTCCCCATACTGGCATGCTCCAGTACGCCGACGAGAGCCCCAAGATTCCGGCAGCGGCCTTGTCCGCGCCCGACGCGGACCAGTTGTCGAGAATCTTCGCTCGCAAAGAGAAAGTTTTCCTTCACCTCGAGCTCAAACCACGTATGACCGGAGACAAACCCACCGGCAATGTGATCGCAGAGATTCCCGGTCGCATCCACCCTGAAGAGATCATCCTGCTCGGAGCCCACCTGGATAGTTGGGATCTTGGCACCGGTGCTGTGGATGATGGGGCGGGGGTGGCGATTGTCACCGCCGCCGCCAAGCTTATTCTCGACCATTCACCTCGCCCCCCTGCCCGAACTATTCGGGTGGTGCTATTCGGCGCGGAAGAGGTCGGTTTAGTGGGTGCCAAAGCTTATGCAAAACGCCATGCGGACGAGCTCCCTCGGCACATCGTAGCCTTAGAATCGGACTTTGGGGCCGGCCCTGTTTATCGGCTCTCTGGACACGTACCGGACCGAACGTGGCCTATTTTGGAGAGCCTTCAGAAAAAATATCTCGCCCGACTCATGATTGTCCCTGGAGAAAATCATAAAGCCGGCGGCCCTGACCTCTACCCCCTGCGTCCGGCAAAAGTTCCTATCATTGGCTTGGAGCAGGATGGTCGAGACTACTTCGACCTTCATCATACCGCTGATGACACCGTGGATAAGATCAACCCGCATAGCCTAAGCCAAAACGTTGCCGCTTACGCGACCGTTGCCTGGTGGGCGAGCGAGATTGGCCCCCGCTTCCGCCTCAAACCAGAAGCGGCCGAAAAGTCTTCACCTACTGCCGGAGAATAGATTATAGGAAGTGGATACAGCAAAGACCCTTGTTGATTCTTACAGAATCACCAAGCAATCTTTGCTGTATCATATAGAAGGTAGCGCACGATAAGGTCACTCCTGGGGGGGATGAGCGTGCAAAGGAGGCAGCTTGTGATCTTTTCTCGCCAGGTAGATGGTAAGCTGGCCACTGCCATTTTCCTCCGATGGTTGTATGTAGGCCCTTCGTTCGGCAAGTACGGGGTCGGTCGTGATTTTCAGCATCATCGTATGCAATTCTTTGGGTTGTGGGTGTTCAAAGGCCAGGCGACAGAGTGTAGAGCGGCACTCTACGCCCGTTATATATCCGCTACCTAAGGAGAGTTCACTCAGTTGACGATGAAGTCCCTCTTCCTGTGATTCAGCCCATTCCGGCTCAAGTTCCTCCGATTCAAAGTACGACTGATACATGGCCTGACGATCCAACTCGGGGTTATCTGCCGCACGATCCCCCGTCGGATTGACTTGTTGTTCCACTTTTGAGGCCTCTCGAACGTCTGGTACATTGGTTGCCCGCAGGGCGGATGGTAATATGCTAGGCTCAGGCCCCATTGAGCGGGGGTTGGCGTTCTCTGTCTTGTACGCCAGCAGACGCTCTTGTAGAGCGTTGAACTGAAAACGAGTCACCTCAAGGTCATCCGCCATGGTGCTCAGCTTAGATTCCAGCGCGCGGATAGTTTCGCGATGGTTAGCATCAAGCGCATCTGCGTGTGTCAGCAGGGAGCTTCGGAGCATAAGGAATCCTAAGAGCCCTCCGACTAAGAGGAGGCTCATGAGAGACCTACTCGCTCGGTGAGTTTGCTGCTGACGGTTAGGGGTCATCATCATGAGCCTCCTCATCACTCAATCCACCCTATTGTTCATCGACCCGATAGGACTGAATGGAGCCTTCCGGCGGGATAATACAGTACAAGAAGTAGGCACCACTAGAGTAGCCATCAATGTCGGCCAGCACCCGATTTTTAGTGCCGGGGCCAGCAAAGTCCCAAAAACTGGAGGTGTAGGTACCGGTGGCTCCGGTACCACTTGAGTTCATACCGTAGATGCTACACGAAAGACCAGTGTTGCTCTCTTTGGTATATGTCACGCGAATATAGTCCAGGCGAGTACCACCTACCAAGTCTTTGACTACCGGGCATATCACGAGCAGTGAGTTGTTTTGGGATGTATTAGTCACATCTCCAAACCGTTGGAGTATGTCCTGATTTGCCGAGCTATAAGGGAGGCAGGCTGCACCGGGATAGACTTTTCCATCGGCGAGGGCCATAGAGGCGGATGCGCTGATTCCTAAAACGACTGTGGTGAAAATACATATTTTTTTGAGATTCATATTGTTCCTTTTGTGTGGCAACCGAGACCTCGTCTGATCAAGGACAGCCTCGATATGCTCAGGGGGAACAACGTTGATGAATCATAAATCCCTCACCCCTTGATCTTTTTTTGGCGAATTTATCTGAAGGTGTCTCTACCGTTTACAGCAGAAATCCCTTGGGTAGAACCCAAGCTCCAGCTTCTCCGCGGGGTTATGCCCGCGGAGCGCCCCCTTGTTGATTTTGACAGAATCAATTCAAGTGGTCTTTGCTGTAAACATGCATTTTTACCTGATCACAATCACAGTAAAGACCACTTGAATGTAGCCTGTTGCATGACAAAGCTGGGCGTGGTTGCCGGCGGTTGGGTTCGATAGACCCGCTTTTGCTGTACAGGCTAGCGGCCAGCTCCGACCGCCGTTTGTCGATAAGAAGTAGGGCGGGCTAAGCGATAGATAGGTCCCCATTGTATTTCAAAGACACACCCCGGTAGCAGGGTGTATCTTTACTCTCGGGAACACGTTCTGACTTGTATCCTTCGATTGTGAAGAGTCGGTGGCTTCGCCCCTCTTTTGGTCCCGGACGCCGGGTACATACGGTACCTAGCGTCCGGTGTCGAGCCCTCACAAACTCCGGCTACGGCGTCATTTCCGCAGCCGGAGTGTAAAGAGATGGCCTGCTAGCCCTGCACGCATCTATCGGCCGGTCTTTCCGTGAAAGGTCCTGACCACGAAAAGTCTCTCCTCGGTCGCGTACCGCCGCCAGGTACGCTCGCCTCGTCGTCAGAGCGTTTCACGAAAAGCCGGGCTCGATAGCTACACACTGGGCTATATCAACCGGCTGCTAGCATGTGTGGGGTTGGGGGGCTAAGCATAGCCGCTTCTTCGATCAAGACCCACTTGAGGGTATTTGAGCAAAAGCGCGTACCGGAAACGTACCCACACCAGTGATTTTTGGGGGAACGGCGAAAAATCTGGCCCCCGAATGGGGTACTCGGTCAAGATTTGTCATATGTTCACAAATCAATACGTTGTTGCCTAATAAATGTTTGTGTACAGGTCTCAATCGTCTGCGGGTATCATCAATATTGTGTGAATCAATACCGACTAGTTTAACGCCTTGTTCAACCAAAAAAACGGCCGCTTCTGCGGTTATATACGCGTGGTCTTCGAAATACTGTTCAGTATTCCAGTGCTTACTCCAATTGCTTTTAACCAATACGGCCTTGCCGGATAGATCTAATCCTTTAAAATATCTAAGTCCCACTTCCATTTTATCGCTGGCGTCTATGACCAGTGCAGGTAAGTCGGCCAATATATGTAAGGGTAAATCAGCCAAATCGTCACCCTCTGCATCAAAGTGAAACGGAGAGTCAAGGTAGGTTCCGGTATTGGTGATTAGTTCTACTTTGCCAATGTGCACCTGGTAATCTTCGCCATACACCGCCTTAGATTCTTCGCGGCTGAGGTAATCGCAAATAATAGGTGCCGGTAAGCCTTTATAAGTAATAAGTCCATCGTAAATGCGGTGACTTAAATCGATCAATTCGCTGGTTTTATTCGTAAGTTTCGACATGGTTGCCTTGTCTTTTCTCCGTAGTGTCGGCTGTTAAGCGTGGCCATAGCGCGTTTTTCTTCGGCTGACAAATTATAGATAATTCCCGGATGTGTACTATCCGAAGCACCGATGGAGAGCAGTTCTGGGTGGTTCTAAGTGACCCTCAGATCCGGCCTAGTCTACCGAATCAAGCCTAGCGGCAGTCGTTGTTCTACAGCAGAAATCACTTATGTAGAACCGAAGTTGCTGCTTCTTTGCTGGGCAATGCGCCACTGCGCGACCACTTGTTGATTCTTACAGAATCAATTCAAGGGGTCTTTGCTGTATAAGAGATCCAACCCTCGGAAGTAGAAATGTCTCTGGGTGCCACAGATTTATTGGGAACATTGGGCGTAAGTGTCTTTGAAGCATTAGGCTTTAGCAGCCGGTTGATTTAGCCCTGTGTGTAGCTATCGAGCCAGGCTTTTCGAGAAACGCTCTGACGACGAGGCGAGCGTACCAGGCGGTACGTGACCGAGGAGATACTTTTCGTGGTCAGGATGTTTCACAGAAAGGCCGGCCCATAGATGCGTACAGGACGAGATCAACAGGATGTTAGAACATCTTTGAATCATTGGGAACCACAAGTGTCTTTGGGCCATTGAGCGCCAAATGGGTCTTTGGAATCTTGGACGCTAGTCCCACTTCTAGCCTTCACTCATCCGTGCGCTTGACTACGGTAGATCTGCATAAAGTCACCTCTGGTTTCTCTAGCAGTGGGCACCGAATTTACGTCACTAGCCCAAGGGTTGTCCCTTTTGGGGTTACTATGAGCCCAGCCTCATCATCGTACTCTGTCTTGTATGCTCTTACATAAGCCTGGCGAACGAGGTGCTCATCTGGCCCTGAAGCTCAAGATTGTCGACCCGATGCAGATCCCGAACCTTCTCCAGCGTCCCGGCGGTGACAGTGCCTCTAGTGGTCTGATACCGTTCACTTATCGTAGGGCCCGCGCCCAATAATCTCTATCTAGTGATCACAGCGGATGCGAGCCGGTGCGCACGTGAAGGCGTTCCTGATGTCGCTGAAAGCTCTATAATATCAGATTGTTATATCGCTATTTTTGTCCGCCATCTCCGGAGTCGCTTAACAGGGATGGAAGATAACATCAGACGCCCATTTCCGTGTGGTCCGATGGGGCTAATAGCGAAAGGTGGTTGCGTACAACGCCAATCCTTCGTACACAAAAGTTATCGACACAGAACTTTCAACTTCTGAAATTCTGAGTCCGGTCTCATGGAGGCGTACGATCTGTTCGACGCTTTCACTCCAGAGGAATGCTGACGTGCGTAAACAAGCAACAAATCTAAGAAGCCCACCAAAACAAGAATCTACTCAAAACTTTGGCGATGAACCTTTGAATGTTCGGGAGACTGATCATTATCAGGAGGAGTATATTCAGGCTTTTGTACAAAAATGGGATGATCTTATCAATTGGCAATCACGGTATGAGTCGGAAGGTAGCTTTTTTGTCGACCATCTCAAAGAGCAAGGAGCGACAAAAGTTCTGGATGTTGCGACTGGAACTGGTTTTCACTCCATGCGGCTTGTTGAAGCTGGCTTTGACGTAGTCAGTGCCGATGGTAGCGCCCAAATGCTGTTTAAGGCATTTGAGAACGGGCGTTCGAGGGGACATGTCTTACGTACCATACAAGCGGATTGGAGATGGCTAAACCGCGATATTCACGGAAAGTTTGATGCTGTTGTATGTCTAGGCAACTCTTTTACTCATCTGTTTGATGAAAATGATCGACGTAAGGCGCTAGCAGAGTTCTACGCCGCGCTAAGACACGATGGTGTGCTCATTCTTGATCAGAGGAATTATGACACGATACTCGATGATGGTTTCTCAAGTAAGCATACTTATTATTACTGCGGAGATAACGTTTCAGTAGAAGCTAGCCATGTTGACGAGGGTTTGGCCCGGTTTAATTACAACTTTCCCGATGGCTCGGACTTTCATCTAAATATGTTTCCCCTGCGCAAAGATTATGTGCGCCGCTTGCTTTTGGAAGTTGGATTTCAACATGTAGAAACATATGGGGACTTCCAAGAAACTTACCGCGAAGATGAACCCGACTTTTTTATTCATGTGGCGGAGAAGAGATACCGAGGAGGTGTGAAGTAGTTATGCACTCGGGTTCATTAGAACATTCTGAAACGGTAGAGAGAACAAAAAATTACTATGACAGTAATGATGCTGATGCATTCTATCAGAAAGTTTGGGGCGGAGAAGATATTCACATAGGTCTATATGGAGATGACCTCAAATCGATTGTTGCTGCGAGTCGGCGGACGGTAGAAAGCATGGCTACCCGTCTACGAGACTTAGGTAGTGATACGAAAGTGCTTGATATAGGCTCCGGGTATTGTGGGGCAGCGCGAGTGCTTGCCAAATCTTTGGGCGTACGAGTGGTTGCTCTCAATCTTTCGGTTACGGAAAACGAAAGAGCTCGGAAGCTGAACGAAGAAGCTCAGCTCGCTGATCGCATTGACGTCATAGATGGTGCTTTTGAGGCATTACCCTTTGCAGATGCGTCTTTTGATGCGGTGTGGTCGCAGGATGCTATTCTCCATAGTGGCGATCGGAAACGGGTTTTCGAAGAGGTCTCGAGAGTACTAAAGCCGGGTGGGCGGTTCGTTTTTACTGATCCGATGCAGGCGGATGATTGTCCACCTAAAGTCCTACAGCCTATTCTTGATCGAATTCATCTCGAAGATCTCGCCAGCCCAACATTTTATCGGGGTGCAGCATCTTCGGTAGGGTTGGTAGTAGAGGAGTTTCAGATGCTCTCCGAGGAGCTGGTCCGTCACTATACCCGGGTGCGGGAAGAACTCATTGCACGCAAAGATGAACTACAACAAGAGATAAGTGCTGACTATCTAGACCGAATGGCCCGGGGACTTACACACTGGATTGAGGGAGGGACCGCGGGGCATCTGGCTTGGGGTATTTTCTGCATGAGGAAGGCCTGAGAGGAATCTATGAAAGTCCTAAAAAGTTCGAGCCAAACGCGCTCAGTAGTATTTTGGGCTTCCAGCGCAATTATTATCGCCATTGTTATCGCCAGTCTTATCGCAAAAGAAAGTATAGATGGATTGTTTTTTATGGTTCGCTCTGGGGCGGTGGACCAAATGGGTTGGTTGTATGTCGGAACAACCAGCGGTATACTTTTATTTTCGCTGTGGTTACTGAATAGTAAATACGGAGATATTCGACTAGGCCCCGATGGCTCGGAGCCAGATTTCGGACTCCCGACTTGGTTTGCCATGCTCTTCAGTGCTGGGATGGGTATCGGTCTTCTATTTTATTCAGTGGCGGAACCTCTCCTGCATATGTCCCATCCGGTCTCGAGTCTGCCTGGTAGTCGTTCTCCTGCCTTGGCCGCCATGGGTATTACGTGGTTTCATTGGGGTGTTCATCCCTGGTCTATTTATGCAGTGGTTGGACTGTGCCTGGCCTTCTTCAGCTTTCGCCGGGGGCGACCACTTTCTATTCGCTCCGCTCTCCATCCGTTGTTTGGCGACCGCGTGAATGGCTGGATAGGGGATGTTGTTGATGTCCTGGCGGTTGTGAGCACGCTGTTTGGTGTGGCAACGTCTCTTGGACTGGGTGCCTTGCAGGTCAATGCTGGGCTCAAGCATGTGTTCGGGGTGACAGAATCACCGACTATTCAGCTGATCATTATTGCTTGCATTACCGCGGTGGCTACCGTGTCGGTTGTTTCTGGCTTAGATGTGGGGGTACGCAGGCTCAGTGAGATAAATATGGTGCTGGCCGCAGGTCTACTCGGGTTTGTCTTTTTGGCTGGCCCTACTATATTCCTAGTTGGCGCATTTATTGATAATTTGGGTGAGTATATCCAACGCTTGGTGAGTCATTCTTTATGGACTGCCCGCTTTGAGGCGGATAATATCCAACAATGGCTTGGGGATTGGACTATTTTTTACTGGGCTTGGTGGATCTCATGGGCGCCGTTTGTTGGTATGTTTGTGGCCCGGGTTTCAAGAGGTCGTACGTTGAAAGAGTTTATGTTGGCTGTTTTACTTGCACCTTCTGTGGCTGGGTTTGTATGGCTGACAGTGTTTGGGGATACAGCACTGTATTTAGAGATGCATACTCAGGCTCCATTGAGTGAGACCGTGGCAGAAGCTAAAACTCTTCCAACTGCGGTTTTTGTGTTGCTTGAACAATTGCCAATAAGCGGTGTAACGGCGGTAGTATGCACTACTTGTATCATACTCTTTTTTGTTACTTCATCGGATTCTGCATCCTTAGTCATTGACACTATCGCTTCCGGTGGAAGCGAAAACCCTCCGGTTTGGCAACGGATCTATTGGGCTTTGCTCGAAGGTTTGGTTGCCGCTCTACTTCTTATTGCTGGAGGACTACAGGCTCTACAAGCGGCGGCGATTGCAACCGCCTTGCCTTTTTGCCTGGTGATCGTTTTGATGTGCTGGTCTTTGATTCGAGCCTTGCGTGAGGAATTGGTCAACATTTGACCAGTGTGGGGCCTCTTGGGAACCTCGCAATACGCCTATAAACTATACATTGAACGATATGGCTTCAAACGATGATTGAAGGACGCGGCTTCAAACGATGGAAATGATGTGTCGTTGTCTGATATTCGCACGTTGGTCATCACCTATTATGGTTGAACAATGTGTAGTCAAAGGAATGACGAAGCCGGTACGGCTATGGCCTGGCGTAGAAGCAGAAACTTGGGTTCACCCAAATGATTTCTGCAGTACTGTAAAGACCCCTTGGTGATTCTGTAAGAATCACCAAGGGGTCGCGCAGCGGGGCATAGCCCGGCGTAGAGCAGACCCTTGTGTTCTACCCAAGGGATTTCTGCTGTACCCCTCCTTGGGCCGGCTTATATGGTGGTATTTATATCGGTTGATCACCTTTTTATCTGCTCGAGGGAATTGTCTTTCCACTCAAACACGTCCTCAATCCCTACGCCAAACACGCGACTAATACGGAACGCGCTCTCCAGGCTCGGCGAATACTTTCCCAACTCGATGGCGATCACGGTTTGGCGAGTGACACCGATCGCATCGGCTAGAGCCTGTTGGCTCATCGCTCCATGGAATTCACGAAACTCGCGCACGCGATTGATAATCGGCGATGGCTTAGTCACGGCTTAGCGTCCATACCGAAGCAGGAAAACCTGAAACGCGTATTCGGCGAATTGTGCCAGGATTAGACTGCCCACAATCCACTGAAATAGAATGTTTCCCTGACCGGTACATAGATACTGAAT
This sequence comes from Myxococcales bacterium, assembly GCA_019634385.1. Taxonomy (GTDB): domain Bacteria; phylum Myxococcota; class Kuafuiibacteriia; order Kuafuiibacteriales; family Kuafuiibacteriaceae; genus JAHQVK01. Next base: position 9,779 of record JAHQVK010000034.1, read on the forward strand.
CGCTGCATAGGTGATTGTGATGCTGAGTAGGATGCCCGACCAGTGACCGGCCCGGTTGATCAGCGGTTGTTCGCGTTCGTCTGCGGCTGAGTTAGCCTCATGGGGCATCCAGACGGATAGGGTGATCTGGACGATTATGGACCCAACGATGACCATGAGCACGTAGGGGATAAGTGGGCCGAGCTGGGCTATTGGTGGAGCATCCACCGGTAGCCCACTCACCAAGCTCACATAGAATAAACCCGTGATGATCATCAGTCCGCCCATAGCCCACGCGGATTTTTCTCGGAATGACATATGAATCTCCGTTCGGAGGTCACATAGTCAAAAATTTTTAACTATGTCAAAAATTTTTGACTATAAAATTCGCGTACTGGTGTTGTGACTATGCCGTTGCTGTGTAGGTGAACAACCTCGTGAGGAAGGCGGAGAAGAGCATCGAGCTTGATGGTTGCGAAAGCAGTGGTACTGCAGAAAGAACTTGGTTAGAACCCAAGAGCCTGCTTCTACGGGAGGCTATGCCCCGCTGCGCGCCCCCTTCTTGATTCTTACGGAATCACCAAGGGGTCTTTGCTGTAGCTAGGTCAAAGGACCGGTGCATCCGGTCGGTGGCCGTCTCGGTGTGTCAGCGCCGAGGGCCTTCTTGATCTGGTTTGGGGGTGCTTTGACTGAGTGGCACAAGGGTGAGAGCCCCCGCTTCTTGTGAACCCAAACCGTTGTGCGTGGAGAAGAACCACCTACGATTGCTGCATAGTTGAGGGGCATGGGATAGAATGGGTGATAGGTGTTAACTAAGCGATTCGGTCGTACAGAGCTGCAAGTCCCGGTCTTTAGCTGCGGAGGCATGCGCTATCAGTACAAATGGCAAGATAGGCCCTTGGCTGAGGTTCCCAAGGACAACCAGGACAATCTGGAGGCGACTATCCATCGAGCGCTCGAGCTTGGAATCAACCACGTAGAAACGGCCAGGGGGTACGGCTCCAGCGAACGGCAGTTGGGGCTGGCATTTAAGAATCTTGGAGTGCGGAGAGAGGAGCTCATCCTTCAGACCAAGGTCTCACCCACCGAGAATCCCCAGCAGTTTGAGCGTCACTTTGAGGAGTCGTTGGACCGGCTCGGAGTGGATTGTGTTGATCTGCTCGCTCTGCATGGCATCAACGATGAGACCACCCTGGCGTGGTCTTTACAACCCGGAGGCTGTTTTGATGTTGCCCAGAAGGCGAGACAAGCCGGTCGGTGCCGTTTTATTGGCTTTTCCACTCATGGTCCGACCGACGTCATCATGCGGGCCATTGGACACGGGGCTCCCGAGACCGGTAGTGGTTTTGACTACGTCAATCTGCATTGGTACTTTATTTTTCAGAGGAACTGGCCGGCCATTGCTCTTGCTGCTCAACGAGACATGGGGGTGTTTATCATCTCGCCCACCGACAAGGGCGGAGAGCTATTCCGGCCACCTCGTAAGTTGATGAAGCTCTGCGAACCACTGTCCCCTATGGTCTTTAACGATCTGTTCTGCCTTTCGCATTCGGAAGTGAGTACCCTGAGTCTCGGCGCAGCCCGTCCCTCGGACTTTGATGAGCATCTCAAGGTTCTCCCGTTGCTCGATGATGCTCGTGCCCATTTGGACCCGATCATTGATCAGTTGGCGGTGGCGATGGCGGAAGCGACCGGAGCGACGGATCCGGAGGCGATCATTGCGGGTCTACCTCGTTGGGAGGACACACCGAACCACTTTAACCTGCCCATCATATTGTGGCTCCGTAACATCGCATTGGGCTGGGGACTTACGAACTATGCTCAGCGTCGTTACAACCTGCTCCAAAACGCTGGGCACTGGTTCGCCGGGAACAAGCCGAGCGCATTGGAGCACATTGATGACGCCGAGATTATCGCGGCTTTAGGAGACCACCCCCAACGTCATCAGATTCCGGACATGCTCCGAGATGGTGTGAATCGGCTCATGGGGGAAGAGCAATCTAGACTTAGCCAGAAGGAGTAAGCAGTGAGGCTGATACAGCAAACACCACTTGAATTGATTTTATAAGAATCAACAAGTGGTCGCGCAGCGGAGCCTAGCCCGGCGTAGAAGCAGGAACTTGGGTTCAACCCGAGTTCTTTCTGCTGTATCTGTGACTTCAACGAGCCTCAGGCTCACGTGCAAGATATAGTTGACAAGTGGAACGTTTGAGCGATGTTATTCTGCATTACACAATAAGCGGAGTGCTACTCGATATATGCGTCTAGACCAGACTGATATCGCTTAGTAGGAGACTGAACTTATTTTTGATAAAAGGAGATTGATGACTTCACTGTAACGCATGGATACAATTTAATGGGTTTGGGTGCAGAAGATACAAAATATGTTCTGCTGATTGACCGCAAGCATATTGTTCCTTATCCGACGAAGCCGGCGACTGGCGTATCAATTTTGCGTACAGATGTTGGCGCTTACTTACAAGAAATATTGGAATATATTAGTCGAGACTCCCAGCGAGGAGGTGGAGGTTTTCTGTATAAATATTTGATATCATTTAATACTGAAAACATCCATGCTACATGGTGGCGAGAGGCATATCCGACGAGTTCAGCAACTTTTGTATCAACTTTGCGTACAGATGTTGACTCTTTTCCACAAGGAATTACTTATTCGAAGTTCTCGGATGGGGCGTGGTTGGTTTTATGTATCTGTTTGATATTATGTGTACTATTGGTATATATACCACATGGTGGCGGGGTATGTGTACTTACTTGAAAATACTGTTTGTCTCATCAGAGGAATAAAGCAACTGGCGTGTCGATGTAGACTTACATGTATTGACTCTTACCTACCTGTGATATTGGAAGCTTCTATCTGATGCTCTAGGACGGGAAATGGTGGAGGGTATAGATATTTGATGTTATTGAGCTTTTGGAGGATACGTTGTCATGTGGAAAGGCTTTATTACGGTCTCTGACGACGGGGCGAGACTGTTCTAAAAAGCGGGCAGCCTGGGGAACCGCATGTGGGTACTATTTTAAGTATATGCGGCAAGCCTTTGCCTGGGCTACCAACGGTCAATTCGAGGTGAAATCAACTACTTTGCTGATGAATATGTTCCTCTATAGTAAGTGTGACTATTTTAGTTGCAATCTCAATTGTACACTTTTGGCCTGAGATATAGCAGAAAGAACTTGGGTTGAACCCAAGTTCCTGCTTCTACGCGGTGCTATGCCCCGCTGCTCGACCGCTTGTTTATTCTTAGAGAATCAACAAGCGGTCTTTGCTGTATTTACCAATTGATCTTTCATGATACAGAGTAGGTTGTGCCTATAGAAAATAGGAGCTCACATGAATAAAAAGATCCAAATATTACTAGCGATGCTAACCCTCTTATCCATCGGTTGTTCCAGTGACTCCGATGAACTTCCGCTTATGTCTGGGCCAGATTCTGACGTCAGCCCGTCTGATTTTACGCCGGGGGCAGAAGGTATTGGTGACCCATACTACCCCACAGATGGCAATGGGGGCTACAATGCCGAGCACTATGCGCTCGAGATTCGTTATGACCCTGAAACGGACCAATTGGAAGGGAAGGCAACTATCACTGCCAACGCCAACCAGAGTTTATCCCGCTTTAATTTCGATTTGGAGGATCTAGAGGTAAGTTCGGTAACCGTCAATGGCGAGCAATCGGTTTGGGAGCATGACAACAGCGAACTGTCTATTGAGCCTCCTGAAGGCATTCTCATAGAGAGTACATTTGAGGTTGTTGTGGAATATAATGGTATCCCTTCGGGAGGCTTTTCGCACGAGGTTGATGGTGCCTTGATTTTAGGCCAACCTCATGTTGCCGCCGACTGGTTTCCAGTGAATGATCACCCTAGTGATATCGCGTCTTACACCCTAAGTTTCACTGTTCCGGAGGAATTTCAGGTAGCCGCCAACGGGGAGTTGATGGAGCAGACAACGGACAGTGGTTGGACCACCTGGATGTGGGATGCCTCCGAACCGATGGCGCCCTACTTAGTAGGGGTTGTCATTGGCAAATTAGACTTTCGTGAGTATGAAGACAATGGCATTTTTTATCTGGATGCGGTCCAAAGCAGTTTGTTTGAAGATACAATCTATCAACCCACAAATGGTGATCAATTTATCGCTTCTGGATCTGGGAATGACTTATATAACCGTCTGTCGCGGGTGGTTTCGGTCCCGGCGGATGGGGCAAGTCTCACTTTTGACGTGCAAGGGGTAACGGAAGCGGGTTATGATTTCTTTGTTGTGGAGGCCCGCACCGCGGGCGGTGAAGATTGGACAACACTGCCGGATGTGGGTGGTCGGGCTCAGCCAGAAGGCCTTGACGACTGTGCGGGCTTGCTCGCTATCCATCCCGCTCTGAGTAATTACTTAAGTACCGAGGGAGAAGGCTGCTTGCCCCAAGGAGCAAGCGGGGAGTGGTGGGCCTTTAGCGGTGAATTTGACGGTACTGAGACCTGGGTCATTGACCTATCTGCTTGGTCGGGCCAAGAGGTTGAAGTTTCTTTGAGTTATATTACTGATGCTAGTGTGCGTCAGGTAGGTGTGTTTATTGATAATATTTTAGTATCTACTGGCGAGGGTGGCAGCTCATTCGAAGAGGACGAGGATCCCTTGGACGGCTGGGAGCCTTCAAGTCTAGGCGGTACGCCTGAGGCGGAGTTGGTGCTCTGGGAACGATCGGAGACGGTGCTGATACCTGGCAGTGGCGATTACGCTTTGCAGGCCCTGGAGCGCCAACCGGAAGTTATCACCTTCCTTGAAGAGATTGCCGGGCCGTACCCCTACACGATTGCCGGCGGTATCGTAGCCTTTGAATTTGGGGCCGCTTTGGAGACACAGACCCGTCCGGTGTATAGCTCAGACTTTTTTGATTCTCCTGAAAGTGTCGACAACCCATCTATTGTGGTTCACGAATTGGCTCATCAGTGGTTTGGTAATTCACTAACTCTTTCTGCTTGGCAGCACATCTGGCTCAATGAAGGTTTTGCTACGTATATGCAGTGGATGTGGGATGAGCATTTGGGAATACTCACTGCGGAAGAGATTTTTCAGGAGGAAGTCCAATCAGAGATTTGTGGTGATGATGGTTTTATCGACTGGAGCATTTCCATTGCTGACCCGGGGCCGGACCTGGTGCTCACCGAGGAAGTCTATGATCGTGGAGCGATGGTCTTACACGCCTTGCGCCAAGAAATTGGTGATGAGCAGTTCGCTGAAGTGATGCAGGGCTGGGCTCAGGACTATAGAGGTCAATCGGTTTCCAGTGATGAGTTTATTGCGTTGGCCAGTTCTGTTTCAGACCAAAACCTGGATGAGTTGTTCGAAACTTGGTTGTTTTCCACGGAGCGGCCGGATAGATCTCTATACTGTTTAACTGGGCTTTCAGCGTCCGCGCCCGCAGTACAA
>JAHQVK010000035.1 GCA_019634385.1 Myxococcales bacterium
ATCAGGCAGATAGGTCTTTGTCAATGCGGTCGTATGACCCCTCAGCGCACATCGAGACCCTTGCGCTTGGACCCACCGTGCCGCGAAACGCGGTCAAAGCTCGGCTCATACAGCAAAGACCACTTGAAGTGATTCTGGAACAATCAACATGGGGGCACGCAGCGGGACATTGCCACGCGCAAGAAGCAACAACTTGGGTGCTACCCAAGGGATTTCTGCTGTAGGAACTTCCTGAGCAACGTTCGTCATGAAGAGAGCTGCTCGGGAGCCGACTGGTGATGAACTTCGGACTGACCCCTTTAGTGTGAAACCAACCACCCTACAGCGTTGAAACGTTTGGAGCTCGGAGATTGCTCCTCCCGCGTCCATTTCAAGCTTTAAGGGCGGTACTGCCAGGAGCTCATCATCACCTTAGTCCTCAGGTGCACTCTCATTCCAAGGGAGCCTAAGGACTTCAGAGACTTCGTCACGCAGCCAATGTCCGCCCAATTTCCTTCAACCAGGAAAGCCTTTTCGAACTGAGAAACCACCACCACATCAAAACCTCGCTCAAAGACGATATGTTATACGGTTCCCTCGCATTACCGGATTGTTTTTCTTACCTCCATGATCAGAGATTTGATCAATATTTTCTGTACCGAAGCAACACCTCGGACTCGACCCATACCGCTGCGCATAGAAGCAGGAACTTGGGTTCTACCCAAGGGATTTCTGCTGTATGAAGGGCGGAGCGGGGGAAATTTTCATAGATACTTGGCCATGCTCGCCTTCGTAGCCCTCCACCGAGAGCGCTTTGCCCCCCTACTCGGAATACAGCAAAGACCACTTGAATTGATTCTGCAAGAATCAACAAGTGGGCTTTGCTATATTCCCATCTTCGATTTGATGTTAATAGTATTTATTGAGCCTATATTTACACCAATGTCTCGCACCTGCCTGTCCCTAATATTTCATATATATCCCCAGGCAATAGAGCCATTCCCCTCAGCCCACACTATTGGAGCTTCTTGGTAAACCTAGCTACAGCTCGCCACCTTCCGAGTCCGCATATTGGCTAAACTATACTTCGCAACAGTTCTACGCGTATATTGAATCGACGCTCTTGAGCGACCTGTAGAGGACACGCCACTATCAAAACTATTTATCCCGGCTTCCCAAACTAACCGGCAGAACATATACATTGTTATTGTGGCTCCAGATTCAACCAATTGGCCAAGCCCCGACAATGGTACTCAGCTTGGCTCAAGGGCTTTTCTCTCAGAACGTAGCCTTCCACAGTCCTCCCGCAAGTTTAGGTAACATGATAGAGAAACATAGAGCACCTCAGGGAAACTCAGCTGATATTCCTCTTCGGTGACCTCCGGGCCCATCTCCTTTGAGGCCGTTCGACGAGTAGCTACTCCCAGTCTGAGCATTCCAGTCACGGCACCAAACCTTGCCCCCTCCCCCCAAGCTGGGGCACGTCTTTACCTCCGGCTGCGGGGATGACGCCGCCTCCCGGGTTTGTAAGGGTCGGCCCCAGAGGTTACGGGTGTACCGGTCGAGAGACCCGAAAGGGAGCAAAAGCCACCGATCCCTCCCACACGCAGGATGCAAGTCAGAACGCGGGCCGGATCTTAAAGACACGCCCTAGCAGGCCATCGGAAAAGTGAGTTAGGCGCTTCGCGGGTCCTTTTTCCGTGGAACGTCTGGACCGGCTTCGCCTTTCATCGGTTGCATACGCCCGGTATGCGCCCTCTTCATCCGGCGCGTTGCACGGAAAAGATACTTCGCGGATCACCCAGCCCACTTCTCCGATGGCCTGCTAGTAGCCATGGGTTCGCTGGACAACAATTGAGTGCCAGCTAGGTTCGCTCATTTCAGCCTTAGTAGATTGGGGTGAACCTCTGCGTAACAGGTCTCGATCTTTCCTACCAGTAGGCAATATTGCATACCGGTACTAAAATCCGGGATCGATCTCACAGTACACCCTCTAGATCCGAATCGGGTGTCACCTGTTCTTTCGCCAGCCTTTGTAACATGCTCTGCCCGCAGTGCGTGTCACGTGTTCTATCAACTGCTGGTGTCACGTGTTCTACCAACTGCTGGTGTCACGTGTTCTATCAACTGCTGGTGTCACGTGTTCTACCAACTGCTGGTGTCACGTGTTCTACCAACCGCTGGTGTCACGTGTTCTATCAACTGCTGGTGTCACGTGTTCTATGCCAGAAATTGTCCACCGTCTTAGCCGCAGCAAGTGTTAGCTGCACCTATCCCCAGTACGCTTTGTTGGCGTCGCTTAGAAACGAACGTCCACAACCACTCTACAAAGCCACCAAGTCCCCTGCAGGATGCAACACAGCGGTCAACAAGCCTTAAACTAGTTGCTGCGAAGCTAGGCGTATCTTTACACTCCGACTGCGGAGATGGCGCCGTCGCCCGCGTGTGTGAGGCGCCGGCCCCAGCGGGACAGTGCGGGATGTACTGGGCCGCGCGGGTCGAAAGGGTGGCAAAGCCACCTAACCCGAACACACGCTGGATACCAATCAGAACGCGGGCCAGAGCTTAAAGACACGCCCTAGACAGCTACGGCCTCAGGCAGGTCCTCATAGCCAGGCATTGTACTCTGAGGGACACCGAGAGTAGGTTCGGGATCCATCATTGCTACAGTCTTCTCAAGCGCCTCTACCGGCATAGTCAGCTGTGTCACAACAACATGTAAGTGATCCATTACACTCCTCAGTAAACTATCTCGAGGATACTCAAATTTATGAGAGTACTATCAAAAGTCTCATATTTTTGAGGATTCACTGGTTTCATAGGTGTCCAAATATCCGAAGCCAATGCTGGTCTACAGACACTCTTTCCCAGCTAAACATCTAAAAATACACCATTAACCAACTTTACTATCGAAATCCATTTGGTGGCTGATTCTTAATAGTCTCATACACACATCCTAACTATCATCCGTGAATTTCTGATGACATTATAACTCAATTTACGGTATTGCCGCTCGGCATGCTCATGGCTTAGCAAGATAGACTCCTCCATAATATTTGGACCGTGATCAAACTAACACTATTTGATCAAGAATGACTCCTACTCCACCTAAAACTGCTTTGATTCCTCTTATATAGCCTCTCCATAACTCGCAATCCTGCTTCAAAGTTCTAAGGAAAAGCTAACCAAGTCTCGTTTAAGAGCTAATGCTTGACCTCTTACTTCATTTTTTTTGTTTATCACTCATAGCGTGAGATAATCTTATTAAGACAAAATTCATTTTTGAACAACTAATAAACATTAAGATCTAACAATACAACACGCTAAGACACCCATTGTTCGAGCAATTCCAGTTTTTTCGACCAAGTGCTTGAATCCTGTTCTTAAAAAGGCTAGGCACAAGATGTAAGCGAGTCACCTGATTTAAGTCTTCTAGTGAATCGTAAAATAGGCTATATTTAGCGGACTTGCTTTCGATACAAATTTTTTAGGGACTCTAACACGACTTTAGAACGGTAAAGAGATTATGAAAGCCACTCCTCTATTTGCTATTACAGCCCTTATTTGCTCCCCGGCTCTTGCAAGTGAGCCGGAGCTCCATCATTACACTTCCTCGGCAAATCAAGACCATCCCGGTTCGGACCTATCAATGACCTCCCCTGAAGGAACGTACGCCGGACAAACCGGAGGTTCGACCATAAATCTCGGTGACTTGTCAGACATATCCAGCACAGACCTGAGCGGCGTTTTAATAGTGGACCATACTTATAATGGAACAGGCTGCCCTGATGGCAGCGTTGCTGCTGCCTTGACTCCAGACAAGCAAGCCCTTTCGATTCTCTTTGATGATAATTTTGTCCTCCTGACTGACGAAGATACGTTTATTGCCTCTGCCACATGCAACATAGCCATAACTCTTCAGGTTCCCGATCATCAATCGGTAGCATTGGTTCGTTATGATTACCGCGGAGGGTACTACGTCCCATTTGGCTCGGTTGCGAGCTTTCATAGTGAATACTTCTTCGCCGGCGAAGAAGGCCCAATTACTGACAAAATTTTCACGACCTTCGACGAATTCCTATTCTTCAGCATCAATGATGAGGTCCAAACCGGGGAACAACTGCAGTCTGAGTGTGGAAGAGATGTAATCCTGCGCGCGAACACAAGGATAAATGCGGTTGGGCCCGATGTATATATCAACTTTGACTCTGCTGAGATCGACACTGGTTTTGAATACGAACTTCAATGGAATCCCTGTTGACTCCACACATGGGGCAGCGGTCTAGCTAAAGCCTAGTATTCATTTACTCGCTCCACGGAATTATACTCGGATTGTTAAAGCTCTATTGTTTGGGAGAAGAAAATTTTCCGCTTTACTATAGACGTTAGAACTAAGCAGAACAATTTCTGTCTGGTCTCGTTCCCGTGTATACAGTCTTAATTCCCATAGATATATACCTAATTCGAACCACAGAGCACGCATTTATGCGAAAGTGAACATTTTTTCCATATCTGGCGACGTCTAATCATCAATATAAGGTGACACTTAATTGTTTTTCTCTACTTATGCTTGAGTTCTTCCGGAAAACGCGTATAGTTGCAGCAAGTTGATCGCTAGAGTTGAGTTCGTCTTGCGGTTTTCTTCTTAGTGAGAAATTGATTCACGCCTGAAAGGAAAATTTGAAAGTACATGCTTTAACTTGAACTCATAAATGCGAAGATGATTATGAAAACTTTTACAGCATTTGCTCTGACTGCATTAATTACCTCTCCAGCTCTAGCGACTGAATTGTTGCCAGACTTTTCAGATTTGGCGTCAGTTCAGATCACTGACTTCATCCACGGTGGGAATGGATGTCCTCAAGGCAGCGTAGTTAGCGTTCTGACTCCGGATAAACAGACCCTCTCGATCCTTCATAGTGAGTTTGTTGCCGAAACCGGTGCCTCACGTTTTGATCGAAAATCTTGTAATCTTGCGTTGTCTGTTAGCGTACCACAAGGTATTACAGTGGCCTTAATTGGTTATGACTACCGTGGTTTCGCTGCCATCCCACGCGCAAGAGGTTCCCGCGGCATGTTCCGGAGCGAATATTTCTTTGCCGGAAGCCGAGGTCCAGTCTCTAGTGTGAACTTTGAGGCTGGCACCTTAACTGACTTCATCATCGAAGATGATTTTCCTCTCGAAGAAGTTGTATGGGCTCCGTGCGGCAGAGACGTAAATCTGCGCTCAAACACAAGCATCGTTACTATCGGTAGCGATGCCTATTTGGCAGTCGACACCCTTGATATCGACGCGTCGGTTGTATACCAGCTCCAGTGGAAGTTCTGCGACGAATAGTTTTTGGTGCAAATCACATCACCAATAGTTTGGAGACAACTAAGCCTTCGCTCTATCTAGAGCGTGTCTTGACACTCCGGCAGCGGTGATGACGCCGGAGCCCGCGTTTGTGAGGGGTTGGCCACGGAGGCAGGGTACGGGGCGAATCCGGCCGAGGGGCCCGAAAGGTTGGCGAAGCCACCGACCCCGCACAAACGCAGGATATACAGCAAAGACCCCTTGATTCGATTCTCTAAGAATCACCAAGGGGACTCTCAGCGGGGCATTGCCACGCTGAGAGTCTGGAACGTGAGTTCAACCCGAGTAATTTCTGCTGTAAGTCAACTCGCGGTCCGGAGCTCAAAGACACGCCCTAGGAGCCATGCAAGAGCATAAGCATGCGCCACGATTTCGTGGGAGCCAGTGTCTATATCTCGTTCAAGAGCCCCATTTTACCGTCCAAGCGGGACAAACACATAAGGCGGAAAGGCATCATTTTATACACGCCTCCTGTACCGTGAACGCGGGGGGTTGGGGCTGCCCCATAAGCCCTACGACTACGAGACTTTTTCCTATGCTATCTCCGTACGTAAAGTGTTATTTTGTGAGCCGAATAACGTAATTTATGCAATCTCATTACTTGATATATTTCTGGAATTATACATTTATCCTGAAATATACAATCAGAGGGATCGCTTCAACCGCATACTTGGCTAAGCGACCAAAAAGTTTGTAGGTATTGCTCAACGAGCTAAGCTTGTAGCTTAGCTTATCAACCTAATAGCAAAATAGAATAGAATCGTAGAAAATACCTATTGTATATTTTAAAGAGTTCGGCTATATATGTTTAAGTAATTGCTTGAGTGGATTTCAGGCAGCTACTTACTGACGGAAACATTTTGTGATGTAGCCTCATATTTGTAATGAGGCTTCGTCGCACTAAAAACGGATGGATCGTTAGTCATCTAACGATCACTTCTGACTGCGAAGATAACTATGAAGATTTTTAGTATTCTTGCTTGCACAGCTCTTATCAGTACTTCGGCATTCGCGAACGATTATCTCAGCCTAGATATTGTCCCGTCCGACGATCCTGCGATGGTCCCCGTTACAATTGAGGGCTTCGCATTTAATGGTACCGGCTGCTCTGAAGATTCTGTGAGTGCGCTGCTCACTGACGACAAACAGAGCCTCTCAATCCTCCTAGACGATATGATCGCCGACACTTCAACTAAACGTGTAGATCGCAAGACATGTAATGTTGCCTTGTCTCTCAAAGTACCCCAAGGACTGACTGTTAGTATCCTTGGCTATGACTACCGTGGTTTCGCCCTCGTCCCAGACAAAAGAGGCGCCCAAGGTGTCTATCAAACAGAATATTTCTTCGCCGGCCAATTAGGTGTCATCTCACGAGAGCGATTCGGTCCTGGCTTCGCTGATCTGTGGACCATCGAAGATGACATTACTCTTATTTCTTCTATCTGGTCACCCTGTGGTCGTGACGTGAACGTGCGTTCAAATACTTCTATCACTGGAATCGGTGATGGAGTCTATATGACTTTGGATAGCATCGACGTGACTACTGCAGTTAAATATCAGCTTCAGTGGAGAAGATGTAAGGAATAACAAGTTCTCAGAAGCGTATCCCTCCCTCCATCACCTATCTTTGCCAAGATAGACTTTTGCCTGCCTCACGACCGACGCCTTCCCCTTTGAAGCGACCGACGCCTTCTCCTTTGAAGATATATATCGAAGAAAACTTTTGTTAGAGCATGTTTTCCTCATCGAAGTGTATTCTGATTCGCTTCCCCTGGATTGTGCTGGGCTCAGTGGTTTGGCTATCCTTAGGAAACTCCTTGGCTTCGCCGTACCCCCCGTCTATCGAAAACAATTCGAAAGTCCGGCCATAAGCGGCACATATACTAGGCGGACAAATAGCCCCATCATGCCAAATTGCTCTAATCAAGCGAAGCACCTTGGCACATCCAGTCAGCCATCAGACAGCAAATCGTTTCTATCACTGTGACTGATGTATCGCGGACTACTTCACACTACGTCCAATCATGTATCAGACCGTAGAAGAATGATGCGATACAGTAGAAACCACTTGGTTTCACCAAGTATCTGCTTCTACACCGGACAATGCCCCGCTGCGCGACCCCTTGGTGATTCTTACAAAATCTATTCAAGTGGGCTTTGCTGTACACATCATCTCTATCTAACGGGATTGATTTATCCCGACCGCCTCCGTGCTACATCCGATCAGCCATCAGGCTGTACGAACTCAACCACCAACTTTGGCCTCTGCCCAGGGCATATGTCTTCAGACTCCTACTGCGGAGATGACGCCATAGCCCGCGTTTGTGGAGGGTCGACCACGGAGGGAGGGTACTGGATGAACCGGACTGGATGTACCGGACCGGAAGTCCCGAAAAGGGTGGCGAAGCCAACGGCTCCTCACACATGTGGGATACAAGTCAGAACGCGATCCGGAGGGTAACAACACGCCTTAGGGTAGTGGCGTCCCGTCCGAAGCTTGAATGATGCGATAGACATCATGTCTATCTAGTGTAATTGATGTGTCGCGAGCCATCTCACGGATCCGCTCCGAGTTTTGGGTTCCAATAATACACACTGGCTTAGAGGGGTGTGCCAAAATAAACCCTAGAGCAACCGAAGAGCGAGTAACACCTTCTCGCTCCCCAAGTTGATCCAATACCGAAAGTAACTCCTTCGGCACATCCGTTGAACCCCGGGGTATTCGACCGCCTGCTAAAGGGCTCCATGCGAGGGGCACCATTTTCCGCTCCATGCACTGGTCAAGGACTCCGTTCCGAAGCGGGTCGAGCTGAAGTGCTGAAAACTCTGGCTGTTGGCTTACCAGCGGAAATGGAAGATAAGGGACTAAGGCTGCGGTTTGTTGAGGCGTATAATTAGAAACCCCCGCCTCACGAATTTTTCCCGCCTCTCTTAATGTTGTCAGAGCATCCGCAACTTCTTCAGGATGGGTATACATATCTG
>JAHQVK010000036.1 GCA_019634385.1 Myxococcales bacterium
CCGGATGAAGAGGGTGCATACCGGGCGAATGCAACCGATGAAAGGCGAAGCCGGTCCAGACGTTCCACGGAAAAAGGATGAGCGAAGCGCCTAACTCACTTTTCCGATGGCCTGCTAGAGTGTGCAGAGAGTACAATAGCACCGTTGTGCGGTTTATGAGTCGTTACTCATTCCGAACACTCTGATGGCCTCCGGGTTACTTTCTTGGGGTCTGTCAGTCAGGCAGACCCTCGGGTGGCCTGCGGCCATTCCTTAATTGGAGTCTACACCGTCCGCCTTAGTTGCTTCGCAATAGTTCCACGCCGACCTTAAGCATACGCTCCAGCCTTCCCGTGAAACACTCAAACGAATAACGGGAGTCTATCGGGCGTGATGACTGACAAACTGCAGGTGGTTCAGATGCTTCAAGTGGAACCCTGTGGGGGCATAAACCCCTTCTCTGCCGCCTACCCGCGAAGCGCCTAACTCACTTTTCCGATGGCCTGCTAGCTGTTGTTGTCCGTCGCAGATGGCGCAATCCCTCGGTAAATAATTGGGTCGGGGGAGAAGAGTCCGTCTGGTGATGTTTCTTCAAGAGTCAGACCGGCACGCCGCAGCAGCTCAAGCAGTGTATCAAAGTCTGTTGACGCATGAAGAAGCTCGAGGAGAGCAGCTTCAGTTTCCGGTGTTACACTGCGATAGCAACAAGCTGGAGGACCAGGCTCGGTAGCACGACCAGCAGATTCGAATGAACCAGCCTCGTTGCCTAGAAATCCTAAAAGCTTACCACCGTGCAATACTCGATACGCACGGATGGGCATTGCAGAGCGCAAGCGATTTGATTGTTGAACTACCTCCATTCCTGTACCTGCTATCGACAAAGCTGAATCTCATCTCAAGGTCTATGGGAAAAACCAATTTGGGAAGCTGTTTTGTACACTCTTGCTCAAAATAGATGGATAAAGCTCATTGAGCATGGTCCCGCGCGATTGCTGCCGTACGATAGTTAATCGCCGCTTTTTGGACCTCCAGCGGCCTGTTCAAGTCGATCGATAAGCACCGAGAGCGCTGAAATGCGGGTTCGGATTTCACTTACGAGACTTAGGGTGAAAGTGTTTTGTTCGCGGACCTCATCCGCTGATGGATATGGTCCCTGATCATCATCAAGCAGCTCTTGCTGTTCCATTGCGGTGCGGGTTGCTGAAACCTCATCAGCGCGTGCGGTCAGACTCGTCTCGAGGTGCTCCAGATGGAGCCTTATGGTTTGCTTAAATTCTTCGGCTTGACGTTCCTGTCCCGAGAAAAGACGGCGTGCGGTATCCTTTAGACCGTTGAGCTGTTTCGATGCTTTATCACGGATCGTAGTTGCTCCTTGTTTAATCTCAGAAACGGAAGCGCTTACGGGTCTTTGAGGGGGGGTAATCGACTCCAGCCAATCATTTAATGTTCCTCCACGAGTTTGGATAATACCGCGAAGAATTCCCAAGGGCATTCGTCGCGCGGCTTTCTCCTGCTCGTAGATAATTTGGGTCAAAGTTACAGAAGTGAGATCCTCTTTCGACTCGTTGTCGATGATTCGAACATCTTCACCATTACGAACCATACGAGCAATTTCATCTAGGGTGACGTATTTGCTACGTGTGGTGTCATAAAGCTTCCGATTGCTATACCGTTTTACTATTCTGGACCGGGACTGCTTGGCTTGGATGGGCGCGACCTTGGGCTGAGGTGTCTCTTTTGGAGAGTCGGTTTTGGTTGGTGGCTGCGGGGCCGAATGAGAAAGGTCAGCGGATGCGTCCAAGCCGTCCACAAAGCCCGCCGCCGCCCTATCCGGTTCGGGCTGGCCTGGGATGTGCGCGCTACTCATGAAACTGCCTAACTTTTACAATTCACCTGGCCGAAGTTGATGTCAACCGGGGTGGTTGCTTCACTCTCACGATGAGACTCTGAGCTTGGTACCCACGGAGGCTTTATGATCTTGAAATGTGTCAGATGTCGGATGAGTTTCCGGGTAAATACGACGAATCTCGGGCCACAAGGCCATGAGTTTCAGTGCACACACTGCGCGCAGATATTTGTTGCTCACCCGCCCGACGCGGAAGAAAAATCGGGAGATGACGTTATATCAACACTAAGCGGTGACTCAGTGATTCTCCGGATGCTCGCCGAAGAAGAAGACGTAGATCAGGATCGTGCTCTGACCTCGACAGATAGATATCAACCGAACGAGGAGCTCGAAAGTACATCTACTAACGTTTATTCCCGAGCTCAAGACAGAGCACCAACCCTACGGGGGGTTCAAGTTGTGGTTCCCGAGGATATTTCTCGCCAGACCATTCGGAATGAGGTTCCCCCGTCTACTCATCTTGCAGGGACCCAAGCTCTGGCGAATGACCTCCTCCTTGAGTCTGAGCCTTCTTTGCTTGGGCAGCATCCGGTTGTAGAGCGGCTAGCGGCTCGTATGAGTAGCCCTACGGTTGGTTCTCCTACGCCTGAAGACGGTGTCGGAGTACACGTGGGGGATGAAGTGCCGCAGAGGCACGGTAGCGTGCCTGCTGAAGTAGACGAAACTCCTTTACCTGACACTGAGCGTATTCCGCTTCCCGATGCTAAGGCTATTTCTCGGGCCAGAAAACCGGATGCTCGACAAGAAACTATCCCCGGTGAGGTGTCGCTGGTTTTCTCAGCGCTTGCCAACGTTACGGATGGGCGTAAAACACCGAACTCCGACAACGTGACTTCATTGGGGAGTGATGATGTTGAGATCGTGATATTTGACCAGCGAGGGATGGCGGCTAATGTAATACCGGAGAATTCGCCACCTGACCCCGTTGTGCCCAATTCTTATGAGGGTGGAATCTTAATTGAAGATCCATTGCCCCGGCTGAATGCGGTAACGCTGGAAACGATGTTTGAGGCACCAGCGGTGTCTGCAGCGTTTTATGGTCCAAGTTTGGATATCCCTGCGGATGCCTCTTCCGTTTCTGATTTTTTAGACCCGGGTGAAGAACCTAGTCAGGATCCAGACTATGAAGAGGCTTTGGAGGCGGATTTTCTGTCCAAGAGTTCTAGCAACCAGAAGCCTTTGGCACCTTGTGAACTGATGAATATTACTCCTGACCCAGGCTCATCAGTTGGTCTATCCCGCGATTTGCTACCTCACGAACGGAAGCGCGATCGATGGCCTACATTGATGGGACTGCTTTTGGGAGCTCTCCTGGCTGTTCCATGTGTTCAAGGTGGATGGGTCTATCCTTCCATCGCTCACCATATCCCAGACGCTTTAACCGATGTTCTGGCAGACAACGTACGTGCACTTACGTATGTCACATCTCACGGAACGGTTGTTGTGGTTCAAGGAGAAGCGGTACATGTCGGATATAAGCCCTACCAGAACGTAGAGGTTAAAGTCCTAGTGATGAGTGGTCTCCAAGAGCTGCAACGAAGGAGCGCGCCGGTCGGCGCGCAGTTGAAGCCACAGGATATAGAACTCCTACGGGCCGTGGATCAACCCTCGGTGAGCTCAACCAGCGATGGGCAGTACTTAGTCGGGGCCCGGAAACCGTTTATGGTGGTTCTGCCCTCGCCACCGCCAGACGCTGCTTCTTACCGCTACCGTGTTGAATTTACGGGCAAACCCCTTCATTAATACGAACGGATGACCATCAGGGCGAGACCGGATATGAGAAGGGCATGGGATGCATAGGTCCTCAAGAAGGCATAGTTATTGTTGGGATTATCGTCCTCGTTGTCGGGGCTGGTCGCTTGCCACAAATAGGACAAGCGCTGGGCGCGAGTGTACTTAACTTCCGAAAGGCATTGTCGGGAAAAGATGAAGTAGATGTGACTCCGCGGGAGGTGGCTTCGGGTGATGATCAGGGCAACGCACCTAAGGGCGAGCGAGTAGATAAGCAGGAGCCAGAGTAGACCCGATTACGTTGCGCTTGCGCAAGCGAAGCGTGAGCGCCGCCCTAATGTCAGTTGTTGCGCTCATGAGGGGGAGTATTCGTTGGTCGTAGCCCTACCCGGGGGGCGGAGGGCTAATTGCGAGGTAGGCAGACGGTGTAGCCCTTTGTCACCACTGTTGGCGGCATCGTCTCGTGAACGGCGGTTGACGGGATACGCAGTAACCGTCCAGTTTGGTTGGGATGCGCGTTCTGGTAACCGGTGCTGCTGGTTTTATTGGCTCCGCGGTGAGCGAGGGATTACTTGCTCGCGGTGACGAAGTTGTAGGTCTTGACAACTTTAACTCGTACTATGATCCCGGCATAAAGAGACGGAATATCAAGGAGGTACAACAGTTCGCAACGAAAGTGCAGGGCGCATATCGAGTTGTCGAAGGAGACATTCTGGATGCACAACTGCTATCGTCTTTATTCGAAAGCCCAGATACTCGACCAGATATTGTTTGTCATCTGGCTGCTTGGGCGGGGGTGCGTCCGTCTATCGCTGATCCGGTTACATATGCAGTGAACAATGTAGAAGGCACGACTCGGCTTTTAGTTTTGAGCCGACAATACGAGATTTTACCATTTGTGTTTGCTTCGAGTTCATCTGTTTATGGTTCTCGGGCGGAAGTACCATTCCAAGAAGACGACCGAGTGGATGACCCGATAAGTCCCTATGCTGCAACCAAAAAAGCGGGTGAGCTTCTGGGTTATACTTTTCATTGCTTGCACGGGATTCGATTTGTTGGGCTGCGCTTTTTTACAGTGTACGGCCCTCGACAGCGTCCTGAGATGGCTATTCACATGTTCGCCCGTAAGATTCTTAATGATGAGCCAATAACACTCTTTGGAGATGGAACATCGGCTCGGGACTATACTTTTATCGAGGATATTGTCGAGGGTGTTTTGGCGGCTATAGATCGTGCGGTGAGCATAGATGGATACCGTATATATAACCTAGGATGTGGACATATAACACGTCTTTCAGAGTTGGTTGAGTTGCTGGAAGATGCCATTGGTAAAAAAGCTATTATTCAGCGACATGGTGACCAGCCAGGGGATGTGCCACAGACTTTTGCGTCAATCGATCGGGCAAAACTAGAACTTGGTTATCAACCGAAAACGCCTCCCCAAGTTGGTGTGCCTAAATTTGTCGAATGGTTAGGACAACGGGGAGCAAATATATGAGTGATTCTTTGACGATACTTCCGCTAGGTGGGTGTGGCGAGGTTGGTCTCAACGCAACCCTCTTCATCTTCGGTGGTCAGTGTATCCTTCTTGATTGTGGAGCCTTTTTAGGAGCGGAAAACGCGCCAGGCGTGAACAAAGTCGTTCCTGGTTTTGAGCCAGTTTTTAGCGAAGGCCGCCGGTTATTAGCGGTTGTTCTGACTCATGGACACGAGGATCATATTGGGGCTCTGCCAGCGTTACTTTCGGAGCGCGATGTTGCAGTCTTTGGTACACCGCTGACATGCGACCTCATTCGTAGTCGGCTGGAGCGGGACGAGAGTGTCGACTCAAACGGTCGTGGACACCAGGATCGACTGATGGAAGTTTCCGCTGGTGAGACTTTTGAGGTAGGACCGTTCCGAATTGAATTTGTGAGGGTGACTCACTCGGTACCGCACAGTGTTGCGGTTGTTGTGGATACGCCTGCCGGTCGAGTTGTTCATACCGGAGACTATCGCTTGGATCCTGAACCTTGGGATGGCAATCCTACTGATCTTGCACGATTTAAAGTGCTGGGAGGGGAGGGGATCGATGTTCTTATGGCCGACTCGACCAATGCCGAAATTCCTGGTCGGGGTCGCTCAGAGAAAACGGTTGCTCGCGAGTTGGAACGGCAGGTGAGCGAAACTCGGGGACGGGTTGCGGTGACGATGATGGCTTCTCATATTCATCGGATGGCCGCATTGGCACATATTGCGGAGCGAACGCAGCGAAAGCTCTGTTTGGTTGGTCGAACAGTCGAGCGAAATTGGAAACTTGGAGTCGCACGTGGTCTTCTGCCCAACGATCCCCATCTGCTCGTCTCCTCCGACCGGCTGAACCAGATACCTCGGCAGACAGCACTGGTCCTAGCGACCGGCTCCCAGGGGGAGTGGAATGGTGGAGTATCTAAAATCGCGGCAGGCCAAGATGGGATTCTTCGCATGTATCCGGGAGACAAAATTATTTTTTCTGCTCGGACTATCCCCGGCAATGAGTTGCCGGTTCGACGCATGCTCAATCAGCTGGCTAGACAGGGGATTGAGACTGTAGGACCGGATCAAGCTCCTGTTCACGCATCGGGACATGCACGCCAGGAAGAGCAACGACAGTTCATTGAGACTGTCCGACCAAAGTGGTTTGTCCCTGTATACGGGGAGCGAGCGATGCTCGAAGCTCATGCGCGGACCGCTCGAGCAGCGGGAACCGAGCAAGAGCGAATCATGGTTATCGAAAATGGCGACACGCTTATTCTCCAAGGAGGCAGTCTCCGGCGTGGTCCGAAAGAGCCGGTAAGTCGCCGGCCTCTCGACGGTGATGGCAAGGTGATGGACTGGGGAGATATTCGCGATCGTGGACGGCTGAGCAGAGCGGGTTTGCTCGCGTGTTCGGTAGTTGTGGATCGATCGGGTAGGATGGTAACAGAGCCGGTCATTACCGCAAGAGGCATCGCTCTCAGCGATGACGAACACGTTGATTTGGTGGGTGATATCAGTAGGGCTTTGGATGATCCGCATTTGGTATCCAAAGAACTTATTGCGAATGCGGTTAAGCACACTATTTTGCGTAACTATCCCAGGAGAGGACCTCAGGTAGAGGTCTTGCTGGTGGCCCTAGATAGGTACTTGGAAGATCGTCACGAAGTATAGTGAGGCGCTGTCATGATCGCAAAGTCCAGTCGAATTAAAACTCGAATACAGCAGAAATTACTTGGGTTGAACCCAAGTTCCTGCTTCGCAGCGGGGCTATGCCCCGCTGCGAGACCATTTGAATTGATTCTGTACGAATCAATTCAAATGGTCTTTGCTGTATTGACCAACTATTTAACTGGCCACGGAGAAATATAATACATTTCGCCTCAATCGGACCTTTAGGCTCTCCGCGATAAAAATTTGTAGAATTTAGCAGCCCGTCCGAATAAGAAGTCTCACCTGAAACTGTCGTCGAAGAAATTCGATAGGAAGAGGGTATGGAACACCGACGGTTTTACCTGATACAAACAACTAGGGCGTGTCTTTAAACTCCTGCAGTGGAAATGACGCCTTAGCCTGCGTTCGTGAGGTGTCGGCCCCGGAGGGAGGGTACGGCCCGTACCGGACCGAGGGGCCCGAAAGGGTGGCGAAGCGCCCGAATCCACACAAACGCTGGCAACAAGTCAGAACGCGGTCCGCAGTTTAACGGCACGCCCTAATTCCTGAGGGCTGAGGCTAAATTTTCTATTGTCTTGGATGAGAGATACATGAGGAAAGTCATTTATTACTAAGTAGTTGATTGCCCTCTATCCCAAAGAGAACCGCAGCCAATAATACAAATCTCTGTCCTTAATGTACGAGGCTATCCATTTGTTGGCGTCGATAAGCCCAGCTACTCCTGAGTATACCTTCTCAACGTGAGCACGTACAATGGACCATCTCAGCAACGATAAAGGTCTTTATGTGGCTGGTGGCTGCCACGTCTCTAAGGGTTAGTAGTTGCAGGATTTATGGGGTCTTATCCATGACAATGTGCAACAGTCACGGCTAAAAATGGGTATGATGCATGTGTGTTATACTTTGCGTTTGGATCAAATCTTCTCCCTGCCAGACTATGTGCACGAACTCCCTCCGCAGTATTTGTTCGAACTTTTAGTCTGTCGGGGTGGCGACTGATGTTTCATAAGCGAGGTGCTGATGGTTCGGGGAAAGGAGATATTCTTCAAACCAAATGTACTACAGATCACGTCTACGGCGCACTTTATCGTATGGTGCCGGAAGAAAAGCGCATTTTGGATGCCATCGAGGGGCTCGGTCGCGGATATAACGAGGTTAGGATGGAAGATAGAAATGGTGAGCAGTTTTTTTGTTACGTAGCTGACTCAACAGCTATCGATTCACAGCTGAAGCCATTCACCTGGTACCATCAACTGGTAGTCGCTGGTGCAAAATGGCACAACTTTCCTTATGAGTACGTCCGCCAAGTCGAACAATTCGCTTCCGTTCCAGATCCAGATCGTCAGCGTGCGGAAGAACATCTCGCCATTCTTCGGTCAGTAGGGTTTACAAGAGGTTGAAGACTTGAACATACACCGGGCATTTGCGTTTAGTGTGGTGATGGAAGGCACAACGTTAAAGAGCAGATGGCTTTCTACCGTCTTAGGCGTTGCAATGTCTTCGATGTCTTCCCCACTGTGGTCATTTCTCGGTGCAACCATCGCTCTCGGCGGGCCGTCAGGCGGCTATCCCGATCAAGAAGTTTCAACCAAGACTGCGTCTATAGGGTATACACGGGAAGTGAGGGATTCTACGTCTTCTCAGGCCCTACCCACTACCGCCGTTGGGGCTTCACCTGAGGCGGTGGAGGCTTCGTCGATCTCTTCACGGACGGCTACTGTTGTTGAGTCTCCGCCAGAGCCGGTGGTGGCATCGTTGATAGAGTTTCACGTTCGTACCAAGAAAAGCGGTGGCAAGGTTCGTTGCGGTCTGTATGATCAAAAAAAAGATTGGCTGACGAGTCGCTACGTATTCAAGTCCACTGCAACTATCGAAGGTCGACGAGCGGTATGTACGTTTCATGGTGTGCCACCGGGGGTGTACGCGATATCAGCCTATCATGACAAGAATGATAACGGTAAGTTAGACAAGAATTTCTTGGGTTTACCCAAGGAAGATTTCACCTTCAGCAGTGGTGCTAAAGCTAGGTTTGGTCCCCCATCTTTTAAAGATGCTTTGTTCAACTATACAGGAGGTTTACTCCGTACCTCGGGCAAGATGTAGTTGTTAGATTGTTTTCTATCGTCGAGCATCTGGAAGAGGGCGCATATTGCGCTGTCGTTGAGGACGGAGAGCCTGCGCGCGGAGTCGCGCTTGTTTAGCTTGCTCCGTGTATCCGGCTCTCTGCCATGCAAGGGCGGCTCGGTGATGGAGGGCCGCGGAATTACTTTGCGTGGCTGCGCGATGGAGAGCCTCTGCAAACTTGAGCGAAGATGCGCCGGCCTCGTAAACATCGGCGGCCAGCAACCAATCGACGACCTCAGGATTGTTGAGTAGAGGGGCCATGATAGTGCTGGCTGCCTCATACCCCTCGAGATCGAGGGCCAGACGCGCGGCAAGTCGGCGCGAAAGACGGTCTTCAGGCTTCAAATCAAGCGCACATCTGAGGTGATGAAGGGCCAAAGCGTTTGCGGCGGTAACGTGCAGCGTATCTGCCAGACCACTGTGAGCCCGCGGATTGTTGGGGAGCTCAATGACTGCAATGGCGTAGTGGTGCCTGCGCTCCGTGGGATGTCCCCCGGTAAAGGCAAGAGCGTCAGCCAGCTCGAGGTGAGCTAGAGCTAGCCGCGGATTGAATTGGAGCGATGTACGAAATGCTTGCTCTGCGGCCACCCAATCCGCCCGTTCTTGAGTGCGGTAAGTCAGTCCTTTTCTGAGAGCACTAATGGCGGCGGTCGCACTTTTCACCTTTCCCGCAGGGTACGGGACCGCATAGGGTCGGGCGGAAGATATGCAAGGTGCAACCGGCGCTGGGCTCGGTGCAGTTGCTATTGGGATCGGTGTGCACCCAGCCAGCCCTAAGCTGACGATTCCGGTGGCTGCGTGATAAAATACAGCGGCTGGACTGCAGCCGAAGTGAGGGGTCCAGTCTTTAAGCAACGCCCAGCGAAATTCCGCGTAGTGAATGAAACTGTCAATGCTCGCCCCCCATTCGGCGGTCTTAACCGAGATAAGTTGGACGAATATGCGGTTTGAGGCTTCCCAGGAATCAGCTACCAAGCTAGGCCCTGGGCATGCAGCAGGCGATAGAGCAGCTGGAACTCGCCGAGATCAAGTCTGCCCTGAGATTACGCGCCCGCACCCCTCTGGGACATGCCTGGATTGATCAACTTGGACCTCTAGCATCTCCAGAGTCGGCCAGTGCTAGCGTAGAGGCTATTAGACAAGCTCGCATTCTACTGGACCTAGCAGAAATCCCTCCGGTGTACGGCGCTGAAGATGTCGAAAGCGCACTACAGTTAGGGGAGAAGGGCATTGCACTCGAAGGTGCTCAGTTGCGGGCTGTAGCTCGCACAATGGAAGCTGGTTCGGCGCTGAGGCAGCATTTGTTGGCACATGAAGATGTTGCACCCTCCTTGTATGGACTGGTGGCGGGGTTGGTGGATCTTCGAAGGGTAGCTGGGGAGGTTCTTCGGTGCTTTGACCCTGATGGTCAGCTCACCGATGATGCTTCTCCGGACCTTGGGCCACTCCGTAAGCGGGTACGCTCACTACGTAGCTCGATTCACGAAAAACTTGATGAACTGATTCGAAGTCCTAAGTTAGAACCCTTGCTTCAGGAGAACTACTATACCGTCCGGCAGGATCGGTATGTTCTGCCCATCAAAGCCTCATTTAAAAATGAGGTTTCGGGCATTGTTCATGATGCTTCTGGTTCCGGCCAGACGGTGTTCATTGAGCCGCAGGTGCTGGTGGACATAGGTAATCGTCTGAAGATTGCTCAGAGTGAACAATTGGAAGAGGAGCTCCGAATTCTATCCTCCCTCACGCGTTTAGTTGTTCGGGAAGCAGATGCGGTTCGGCCGATGATGCGGGCCATTGCTGAGGTCGATTTTTTGACCGCGAGCGCGCGATTAGCGATCGATCTTCGTGCCCAACCTATTGAGCCACAAGAAGGAGCAGGGTTTGATCTTAAGAGAGCTCGTCATCCGTTACTCATTCTGCAAGCCCACACACCGATACCCAGTGATGACAGCGAAGCTCCCCAAGCGCCAGAAGTCTGGCTGGAAGAACCCCGGTTTGCGGTTGTTGGAAACGATCTAGGTCTTGAAGAAAATCACCGTATCTTGGTTCTAACCGGTCCAAATACCGGCGGTAAAACGGTGGCGATGAAGACCATAGGGTTGTTGGCCTTGATGGTTCGGTGCGGGCTTCATATCCCTTGTGATGAAGAATCATCGATTGGATGGTATACAGATATGGTTGCGGCTATAGGTGACCAGCAATCCATAGCTAGTCATTTATCAACCTTTGCTGCGCATATGCAGTCGGTGATCGGTATCCTGAAGCGCGCTAAGCCGGGCGTTTTGGTTATGATAGATGAGATCGCAGCGGACACCGACCCAACGCAGGGGCAAGCCTTAGCCCAAGCGGTACTTGAGGCATTAGCGGCAAGTGAGGCACATGTCGTGGTAACCACCCATTTTGAGAGGTTAAAGGCGGTACCATTTGTTGACTCGCGCTTCCGCAATGCAGGGGTAGGCTTTGACCCTGAGCGGTTGGTACCCACCTATCGGGTGAGTTTAGATGTCCCTCAAGGCTCAAGTGCATTTGATATTTCGTTGAAACTCGGTCTTGCTGGGACGGTAGTGGAACGTGCCAGGAGCCTTATGGGCGAGGGGGCTCTAGCGGTTCAGGGTTTGTTATCGCGGATGGAAGAGCGCTCCAACGAACTCGAAGTGGCCAAGCTCGAAGCAGAGCAGGCACAAATGGCGGCTCGAGAAGAACAGGAAGCATTCGCACGCAAGCAGCGAGAAATGGACAAAGAAATTGAAAAGATTCGTCTCGAAGCCCGTAAAGACTTACTCGAAGATATAGCAAAAACCCGTGAAGAAGTTCGTAAACTGGTTGCAGAGTTGCAAAAAGCGCAATCCAGTCAGCCAGCCAATGAAGTAATGCGTAAGGCTAACCAGGTAGCTGATCGCCTGAGCAAGATAGATAAGGCGGAGTCAGCAAAGGTCACGGATCAGAACAATCTGAAGGTAAGTCAATCGAAGTTGTCTGGTGTGCAGGTTGGAGCCTGGGTTCATGTTCCAAAGTTGGGCCGCGATGGTGAAATTGCGGTTATTGACGGTAAGGAAGCGCAAGTAGCCGTCGGCAATATGCGGGTAAGAGTCTCTGTGAAGTCCTTGAGAGCGCCAGCGGGACGTCGTCCTGCGAAGTCTAAGGTCAACACAGCTCCTCGTTCGCCAAGCAAAATAGAAACGGTTGTTGATGCGTCGGGTCCAGCAAAGGTGGAGATAACCGAAGAAATTGATCTGCGTGGTCACACCGTAGATGAGTCGGTAGATCGGCTGGATGCATTTTTGGATTATCACTATGGGCAACCGACTACATATGTTCGGATTATTCATGGGCTAGGTACTGGAGCGCTTCGGGACGGACTTAGGGAACATCTGCGTCGCTCCGGATACGTTCGTAATATGAGACCTGGTGAACGGAATGAGGGTGGTGATGGTGTCACCATTGTTAGTTTAGCTTAGGAGGCGGTCGAAAAGAGCTCATAGCTCTTATCGACGCGGTTATTTTCCCAGGGCGTGTCTTTAGCCTCCGGACCGCGTTCTAACTTGTTTCCACACTTGTGAGGGATCAGTGGTTTCGTCACCCTTTCGGGCCCCTCGGTCCGGTACATCCCGTACCCTCCCTCCGGAGCCGACCGTTCACAAATACTGGATACGGCATCATCTCTACAGCTGGACTGTAAAGACACGCCCTAGTCGTATGAACCCTATCGAGGCTGCGCACGGCATAGTTGTTGTCATAGTCGATCGAACGTCCGTTCATTCGGCCCTCCGCAAGTTTTTGTGGTCTTTGCTGTACCTGCGCCCAGTTTATGGTCGCTGCCGGAACGTCCAGCAGAAATTCCACCGCAAACTATGCCGTTTGGTTAAACCTACCAACTGTTAAACTTTGAGTGCCCTCAGTTGAGGTAGTCAGACGAATGCTATAGGGGCGTTTTTACACGGGCTTGGAGTTTAGAAAGCGTTAGGTGAACTACTTGGCATGGTGTTGAAGAGTCTAATGTAGCTGGCTCTACAGATGAGAAACTATCTCAGCTGAAACTGCAGGCACCCTACCAACCGGTGTTCTGGGCTTGACCCATTGTGCTAGATCTAGGTCACCTAGACGCGTGAAGTCTACTAGTGAGCATCTAGAAACTATTGCGATTCATGCGGGCTGTGATCCGGAGAAGGTCACCGGTGCAGTCAGTGTACCTATTTTTCAAACTAGTACCTATGCACAGTCAGCTCCAGGCGTGCATCATGGTTTTGAATATTCGCGCACCGACAATCCAACGCGATCATCCTTAGAGGCGAACTTGGCCGCCCTCGAAGGAGCCCGCTACGGAGCATGTTTTGCCTCTGGGTGTGCGGCAACGGATGCGGTGCTACACTGCCTATCAGCGGGTGATCATGTAGTCGCTGGCGATGATCTATATGGAGGCACAATTCGACTATTTAGCAGCGTGCACCTTCGGCACGGGCTAGAGTTTAGTTTTGTTTCTGCCGGTGAAGTGGCTGCATATGAATCAGCCATTCGCCCAGAGACTCGCCTCATATGGTTGGAGACGCCAACCAACCCTATGCTCACGATAGCGGACATCGAAAGAATATGTGAAGTGGGCCGAAAGCACAAAGTGCCGGTGGTCGTCGATAATACATTTGCGACTCCTTATCTGCAGCGACCACTGATGTTCGGCGCAACTATGGTGATGCACTCAGTGACAAAGTATCTAGGTGGTCATTCTGATGTGGTAGGAGGAGCTATAGTAACCAATTCTAGCGAATGGAATGATCGAATAAAATTTGTCCAAAACTCAGCGGGAGCGATTTTGGGCCCCTTTGACGCTTTTCTAGTACTCAGAGGAACGAAAACTCTGCACGTGCGTATGGAGCGTCATTGTGAAAATGCAGAATCTATCGCCGAGTTTCTGGAGGGCCAGTCTCAGGTAAGAAGGGTGATTTATCCTGGGCGAGAGAGTCATCCTCAATACGGTCTTGCAAAAAAACAAATGAAACGTGGCGGGGGTATGATTTCATTTTCAATTTGCGGTGGGCTTGCCGAGAGCCGACGGTTTTTGACCGGAATGAAGATCTTTACCTTGGCCGAATCTTTAGGGGGCGTTGAGTCATTGATTGAGCATCCAGCCATTATGACTCACGCATCGGTGCCTAAGGATATACGAGAGACCCGTGGTGTAGATGATGGACTGATTCGCATATCTGTCGGGATAGAGCACATAGATGACTTAAAGGAAGATCTTAAAGAGGCTCTTGCACGAAGCGCAAAGACTGTATGACCAATGACAATCACCACAAGACCGGTGTAGTCGGCGATATTACAAGAAAGGTCAACGGGAGGCTAGGGCTGTACGGGCGACTCGTTTGAAGCGAGGGAGGAAATGCCGGAGGAAGCTGGAGTAATTATTATGTTTTTGGCTGCGTTAATATTGCGCTGAATATAGATGACTAGCCCTATGGTAAAGGGGATGCCCACGATCAGGCACATGACCATTTCCCAGGTAATGTGGTGGATGCCAGTGAGAGTCTCCATAAGCTTGGGTACAATAATACCGGCTCCCAGCAAAAGTGCTGCGATAGCCGAATATATAATATCTAGCTTGAGTGCGCGTAGTCCATGTTGCCAAAGGGCAAAGTGAACCCAACCATGAGCGGCAATGGATGCAGCAGTGAGCCCTAAGATGAATCCGGTTATGCCATTGATGTAATAGCCTAGAGGTGTAAATATAACCGCTCCAATAAGTCGCACGATATTTGCGAAAGCCATCCCGCGGTTATCACCAACGGCCATGAGGGCGCGGGTCCAGGCGTCGGTCAAGAAAACGAACCATACGAAAGTCACCTGTAGTTGAAGCATCCAGCCCGCATCTAGAAACTTGTCACGGTACGCGAAATGAAATAGAAGTGGTCCTGCATAACTGAGTCCCGTAATGCACCACAGACCAATGGGCAGAACGAGTTGTCGACTTCGGGTAAAAGTAGCCTGAAGAATCTCTCTATTTTTTGTGCGGCTAGCCTCGGCCAACGCGGGGAACAGCACGGACTGAGTGACTTGATATCCTATGATATTGATGGTGCTGGTGAGCATAAGAGCCATGTTGTAGAGGCCCAGAATGCTGGTGCCAGCGATTGCTCCCAAGGCAAAAATATCGAAGCGAAGGCTAAAAAATGTAACAAACGTACTAACAAAGATCCAACGCCCGTAACGAACAATGCGCCTGACACTATCCTTATCCCAACTAAAGCCATCAAGAGGTCCGCTGAGGATGACAAAGGAGAGGGCACTACGGGATGCAGCGAATGCAATGGCGCTTAGAGCCAATGCCCAAACAGACCTTAGCCACCAAGCTAGTGCGATAGTTACAACAAATGCAGCTACTTGGGCACCGATATCGACGAAGGCAATGCCTCGCATGTTCGTCATGTTTCGTTTGTTCCACGAAACTTTCATCGATGTGGCTCCTCCTAAAACAGTGTGGAGACATACGACGGGAATGAGGCTAATAAGTTGTACGTCGATCAGTGACGCTAGAGGGTAGGCTAAGAATAAAGCAATGACACCGAGTATTATTCCCCGCAGCACTTGAAGGGTATATGCGGTGCGGATGAACTTGGGATCATCGCCTCTTTCGTCATAGATGACCCCCTGTTCGATGCCTACGTCTGAGATCATTGTCAGGCCGTGGATGACCGTACCAACCACCGCCATGAGCCCGAAAGCGGCAGGATCGATGAAGGCGGCAGAAACCATATTCCCTATTAATCGAAGTACATTAACAGCGACTTGGGCAGTGACCGTCCACTGGACTCCTTCGACCGCCCGCTGTCCCAAAGAAGCCCGGGACGCGCTTGCGCTTTCGGCATCGCTCACCCGGGCCTAACTACGTGAGTTGAACTCTGGTGGCTAGTGTTCTAGAATTTACGATTCTATACTGCTGGGTGAGTCTCCTGGGTGAGCATCTTACTCTTGTCGAAAGTGAGGCTCACACCCTCCTTACTGAGGGAGTACTGACGTTTTGGTGCAAGTTCTAGTACAGCAAAGACCACTTGAATTGATTCTGTAAGAATCAACAAGGGGTCGCGCAGCGAGACATAGCCCGGCATAGAAGCAGGAACTTGGGTTCACAACCCAAGTTATTTCTGCTGTAACATACCGCAGGGATGCTTGTGGAAGACTGAAGTGGCTATCGCAAATTTATGGGGCTTGCGTTGCTCCATCATTGATCCAAGTACTGATCGCTTCTATGTCACAATCCAGCAGGGCTCCACCGGGTGGCATACGGCCTAGGGAGCTGCCCGTTGGGTTGTCTTCTGCCATAATATGAAAGAAATAGGAGCGGTCCGCATTATTAGGTGTAACGCGCATCGGGAAATCACTCACTGCTTCGGAATCCGCGGTCGGACTGTTAACCAGCTGAGCATAAACGTCAGCCTCGCCTGCACTGAGATCTAGTTGTCCAGCTGCGTTGTCGCCGGTGTGACAACCACTGCTCGCGCATCGCTGAGATGAAATCAGTTGATGTATCGAAGTAAAGTTGGCTTGCAGGCAATTGTCTTCATCAATGGGTAGGACCGGTCCACCGTTGTCTGTACCGCAGGCGGTGAAGAATAGGACTCCAAAGACCATTCGGTGTCCTAACCTTATGAGCAGCTGCATAGGTTCGTTTACGCACAGGCATAGATTCTTTGAGAGCACGACGTTAACCCTGTACAGCTAGCCATCGTTCGGCGTCGATTGCTGCCATACACCCTGTTCCGGCGGCAGTTATTGCCTGACGGTAGATTTTGTCTGCAACATCCCCACAAGCAAAAACGCCATGTACACTGGTCTGAGTGGACCCTGGTTGGACCGCAATATAGCCTTCACTGTCGAGGTCTACTTTGTTGCGGAAAAGATCGGTTGTCGGACGGTGGCCGATAGCAACGAAGAATCCATCACAGTCGAAACGAGAAAGCTCGCCCGTTTGAGTGTTCTTAACTTCCAGACCTTCTAGACCTCCCGCACCTCCGATGGTTTGGGGTTTTGTTCCTAGGACCTTATTTACCACCGTATTCCATATAAACTCGACCTTTGGGTGCTCTAAGGCTCGGTCGGCCATGATTTTGGAGGCCCTCAGGGTATTCCTTCGGTGAAGCACGGAGACCTTTGACGCAAACTTGGTGAGGAACAGGGCCTCTTCCATTGCCGTGTCTCCACCGCCGACGATGGCAACATGTTTGTCACGGAAGAACGCACCATCGCATGTGGCGCATGCGGAGACCCCGTAGCCCATGAGTTCCCGCTCCCCTGGAACTTCAAGAAGCTTAGCTACTGCACCAGTGGCGATGATCACTGCGCCTGCAGTGTATTGCTCGGTGCCGACAGTCAGCTGGAATGGGCTTTTATCAAACGCGACCTCGTCAACAAAGCCGTGGATGACCCTCGTGCCGAAACGTTCGGCTTGAGTCCGCATCTTTGCCATAAGGTCTGGGCCCATGATGCCCTCTGGAAAGCCGGGAAAATTCTCCACATCAGTCGTTATCATCAACTGGCCACCAGGAAGCACCGATTGATTGCCAGGGATGAATCCCCCCTCGAACACGATCGGCTCGAGATTGGCACGAGCCGCGTAAAGGGCAGCGGTGAAGCCCGCAGGACCACTGCCTATGATAGCAACGCGGGTAAAAGTCATAAGTCGTACTCAACAACGCCGCTAAGGGAGAAGCAAGACTCAGGATGGTCTGGCTATGGCTTCAATACCGGCGAGAATACGGGGCGCTAGGGGGAGGTAATCCATTTCTCCGGTATATGGGAACGGAGTGTCAGCACCGGTTATGCGCAGAGGGGGGCACTCGAGGTGGTAAAAGCACGATTCTGTCACCTGGCTGATAATTTCTCCGGCGAATCCCCCAGTACGGGGGGCTTCATGGACCACCACGAGCCGCCCGGTTTTGCGAACGCTGGTAATCACTGTCTGGATGTCCATTGGATGGAGGGTTTGCAAATCGATTAGCTCACAACTTATGTTCCTCTCGTTGGCTTGTTCAATGGCGGTGGTTGCCTCATGGTGCATAGCTCCCCAGGCGACAACAGTCACATTTTCCCCGATGCAAGACACCCGGGCTTTTCCTAGAGGTAGCGTGTAGTAATCTTCCGGGACCTCCTCGCGGTGCGCACGATAGACCCTCTTAGGTTCAAGGAAAATGACCGGTTCTTCATCCTGAATTGCGGCGGTAAGTAGGCCTTTGGCCTGATAGGGGTGGCTGGGTACAACTACCTTCAGTCCCGGAGTGTGAATAAAATGCGTCTCGGGGGATTGGGAGTGATAAAGTCCCCCCTTTACCCCCCCGCCGTATGGGGCCCGTATCACCATGGGAGCGCTGTATTGTCCGCCCGAGCGATATCGAAGTTTTGCCAGTTCGCTCACGATCTGATCAAAGGCGGGGTAGATGAAGTCTGCGAATTGGATCTCCACAACAGGACGTAGGCCGTAGGCGGCCATGCCAATAGCGATACCAACGATACCCCCCTCCGATAGCGGGGTGTCCATCACCCGCGCTTCGCCAAATTCTTCCAGTAGCCCCTTGGTAGCACGAAAAACACCACCAATCTTGGCGATATCTTCACCCAGAATAATGATCCGATTATCTCGGTTCAGGCTGATTCTAAGGGCGCTGTTGATCGCCTCTACAAGATTCCAGTGCGGCATGGGTCGCTAGAAGCCTATCCCGAACATCAACCACCGTCTGGACGTTTCCCTGGACCCGCCTTGGAATAGTCTCTTACGGTAGCTCGACGACCCACGAAGGTCGGGTCGCTGGTTCCATGCAGGATACGACAGAATGCCTAAGGATGACGGTTCTCGACCGGGTGGGAGATGTTGCATCTGACACCTGGGATCGAATGTTGGGTGAAGGGACGGAAGTTTCGCCCTTTCTGGAACATGCCTTCCTCACAAGTTTGGAAGACGCAGATACGTTGGAGCTCAAGACAGGGTGGATCCCAAGGATCCCAATTCTTCTGCGTGGTGAGCGGGTGGTAGCTGCAGTGCCTGC
Source organism: Myxococcales bacterium (assembly GCA_019634385.1). Lineage (GTDB taxonomy): Bacteria > Myxococcota > Kuafuiibacteriia > Kuafuiibacteriales > Kuafuiibacteriaceae > JAHQVK01. The sequence goes on from JAHQVK010000036.1 coordinate 18,940, forward strand.
GTACATTAAGCTCCATTCTTTCGGGGAGTTTGTTTTCGACCATTCATGGGCTCACTTCGCAGAACGAAACGGAGTTCGTTACTACCCAAAGCTGTTGGTCGGGGTCCCCTTTACCCCGGTTTCTGGACGAAGGTTTCTAACCGCTCCCGGTGAAGATCGCTCACAATTGGTACCCGCCTTGGGGCAAGCACTTTGTGAGTTGAGTGAGGCCTTTGAGTGCTCTAGTGTCCATATCAATTTTGCTACTGCGGATGAGGTCGCGTACCTGGAAGATGCAGGGTATCTTGTTCGCCACGGTATTCAGTATCATTGGCAGCGAGAGGGAGCGGCATCTTTTTCTGATTACCTTGCCCGCTTTAATTCCAAGCGTCGTAATCAACTGAAGCGGGAACTCCGCGCACCGGAGGAGCAGGGGATAACGCTAGAAGTTGTTCGCGGAGAAGCTCTAGGTACTCACTCGAAACTGGCCTTTGATCTCTATTTATCAACGGTTGAGAAATTTGTTTGGGGTCGACAGTACTTGAACCAAAAGGTCTTTGAACTATGGGTGGAGCGCATGTCTCACGCAATGGAGCTTGTCTTAGCAAGACAGGGCCCCGATGGTGAAGTTGTGGCGGGGGCTATAAACTTTAGTAAAGGCTCCCGTATGTATGGTAGGTATTGGGGGTGTTTCAAGGAATTTAAACATCTTCATTTTAATGTCTGTTACTATCGCGGTATTCAAGAGTGTGTAGAGCGGCAAATAGATGTGTTTGAGCCTGGTGCGGGAGGAGATCACAAACTTGTACGAGCCTTCGCGCCAACAAAAACTTTTAGTGCTCATTGGTTGGTTCATCCTGGTCTGCGGCAGGCCATAGCTGAGCATTTGGCCCATGAACGGGCGGTGATCGAGGATGAACAAGCGGTAATGAAGGAGGCAATGGGCACGAAAAAGGATACCTAGCAGGCGATTTGAAATGCTTCACGAATCCTATCCGCTCTTTCTGCGTGAATATCCCAGCCATCATCGGCGCTCATTGGTTATACACCACAGTATGTTCTTTTTCGTTTGAGAGCTCACACAAAAGTAGTTTAGCTCCGTCATCATGGTTTCGGCAGACCACGGATTGCGGGCAAGAGTCCAAAAGCCTGGACCCAAAATTGCCCGTGAGAGAAGATGACAACCGCAATGGATCCATTGGCGGTAGAAAAGGGGGGTAAGATAGTAAAAGGTATGCTCAATGCGTGGCGCAAAAAGTGACCTATTACCCCTCCATGGCTAATTATAGCAATGGTTTCTTTTGGGTGCTGGGTTGCGATCCGGGCAATGGCCGCAGCTGAACGACGGTGCATTTCTGCTCGAGATTCTCCTCCAGGCGTTTGCGTTTCTGGGCTGGGTTTGCCCCATAACTTTTCGGTCAGGTCGGGAAACTTGGACTCGGCCTCTATCCAACTGAGTCCCTCAAGCTCACCGAAGTGCATTTCTCGCAGGTCGGGATCAAGGATGGGTGTGATGTCAAGGGCCTTAGCGAGAGGAGCGGCGGTCTGGACCGTACGATCCATATCACTGGCATATATGGCTGTCGGGCGATGCTGCCAAAGGTTCACCGGCGGGACGGATGCGGAGAGCCAGGTAGCCGCTGCCTCCGCTTCTGCTCGGCCCTTGCTGGTGAGATCACTATTGGTTTGGCCTTGAATCCGACCGGCAGCATTCCATTCTGTTTGCCCATGTCGAACCAACAAGAGCGTTGTACTATTATCCTTAGACACTAAGGTTCAATTAGCGGACGGGTCGGATTAGGTCATTAAGGATGTGAGAAGCTTGCTACGTCAGTCGGGAAAAAGCACGGTTCAAACGATCTCGTACTTCCTCACACTGGGCTCGACTGACCGTGCCTACTGAGGCCCGAAACCATCCTTGGGCATTAGGGGCCCCAAAACCCCGAAATGGCACTAGAGCAACGCCGGCTTCATCCAGCAGGAAGGCTAGCGTGTCTTCGTCGTTGGTGATGGTTTTGCCATCTGGACGTACCTTGCCAAGGAGATCCAAATGGATCGACAGATAGATAGCTCCCTCGGGGGCAATTGCGGTGATATTTTGGCCGGTGGTTTCTCGGACGTTGTCGATGGAGGCGGATAGAGCCCGAAGGCGCACACCGGTCTCGTTGCAGATATGCTGGATATGACGGTCAACGACCGCACTCTTTTGTAGGATGGAGGCGGTAGCGATCTGCTCGGGTCGTGGTGCCCAAGCGCCCATGTGGGTCAGGACCGAAGTCATGCGTTTCATGAGATCTGGAGGGCCTACTCCCCAACCGACCCTTAGGCCGGTGGCAGCAAATGCTTTAGATAATCCGTCCACATGGATGACGTATGGTGCGCACTCCGGCACTAATTGCACCGGAGATGCGTGTTCAACGCCATCGAATGTGAGCAGCCAGTATATATGATCAAAAAGTATATACAGGGTTCGTTGTCCGCAGGTCGCTCGCCGTAGATTCTCTTCCACAACCATTTCAGCAATCTCTTGGAGATCCTTGGGATGAAGAACGGTTCCAGTGGGGTTTTGGGGGGTATTCAGGGCGATCAAGCGCGCCGTTTGCAGGTGTGGACGAATATTCTCCCGGAATATAAAGAAGTTGGTGGTTTCAGTGGTAGGGATCTCTACGGGGGTTGCCTGGGTCATTCGGCAGTAGTGATCGTTATTCCACGAAGGGATGCCGTAAACGACTTGATCACCAGGATTGATGAGGCAGAGGTATGTACCAGCGATAATGGGTCGGGCACCCCCTGCTATGAGTACCGAATCGACGGGGTAACGGAGAGCTAAGCGCTGAGAGTACAGTTCACAGACGGCTGTTCGAAGTTCAAGGACCCCCGGTGCCGGAGGGTAGTTAGATTGCCCGTCGTCTAGAGCTTTCTTCACCGCGTCTTGAAGCTCAGGGAGCAACGGAAACTCCTGGGGAGAAAAATCCCCAACGGTCAGGTTGAGAATATCAGCGCCCGCGGCGATCCGGTCCCGGACATCATAGGCGATGGTCAGGATTTCGCTTGGGATCATTGATTGTGCGAGCCGACTAAAGCCTCGTTGATCACCACTTTGAGTGTCTGTAGAGCTGAGCAGCGTGCTCAGGTCGTAGGGGGTCATAGAGCGGTCTCTCCGCTAATGCCGCAGACTGCAAAGTTTTCTCGCTCGAGGGCGTCGCAGGAACACAAATCCAGCAGCTCCTCGCAACGCTCGTTTTCTTCGCCGGTTGGCTCTCGAACGCTAGCCGTGTTTTCCACTTCCTGAAGACAAGCATTCTGGGCACGGGCGTTGAATTTGCACTCACACACCCGCTCGGCAAGCGCCCGACATGGGTTTGTGCAGCTCATGAGCGACAAGCTCTGAATCAGTAATGCGAGGCCCAGGCAGGCTGGGTAACGTGAAGAATGACGATGTGATGCCAAACGAACCACCAGACAAACTACCTATCGTAATCGTACGTTGGCCGACAATAGCTCCCGAACGCCAATCAGTATAGTGGATCATTCTCTGGTTGCTCCAGAGGGCGGGATTGGCCACGGTTGGGTATGCCTCTTTGGACACGAGCGCAGAAATGGCTTGAGTTGTGCTCGAGCGTGGCGAGCTTCGCAAGCCTAAGCTCAACAATGCCACTTCATTACAGGTTTTTACGAAATTTCCCCGGCTCAGCGAGTGTATTTATTTTGGTTATGAGCCCGATCTTCTCGGCTAGGGCCGAGCCTCAAAAGTCGGCAGCCGCGATTGATGCC
>JAHQVK010000037.1 GCA_019634385.1 Myxococcales bacterium
CGAGCCAGGCTTTTCGTGAAACGTTCTGACGACGAGGCGAGCGTACCTGGCGGTACGCGACCGAGGAGAGACTTCTTGTGGTCAGGATGTTTCACGCAAAGACCGGCCGAGAGATGCCTGCAGGGCTAGATCAACAGGCTGTTAGGGGGAGATGTAGCGAGTGCATCACTTGATGGGCAGAACGGCTTGCAACTCGGTTCAGCTTTACTCGGTTCAGGCTTGGTGTGCTCGTGTTGTCCGGTGACTTCTTCACCGGTGATGTTCGTCGAGGTCGTGTGCGTGACCAGCGAGAACTATTGCGCAGAACCCGGTTTGCCCGAATGCTTGGACTCGGAGGCCGGTTAGCCAAAGTTCGCTGACCGAGAGGACTCCGATAATAAGTATGACCGCTGGTCAGCGGATATTCATCGAATCGCTTACGAGTCATACACCACAACCGATGTGACAGACTGGCCCTAAAGATTCAGCTGTTGTGGGTAAAAGTAGTTTTTAGCATCCTTGGTATGCATCTGTTTTGGCTATGGGGAGATAAAAGTGATTTAGTAACCCGTTGATCTGGCTCAATAATAAGCCTTCGGGTGGTCCTTGGCGTGAGAAACTCCTACCGGATTGGCTTTTCTTCATCGGTTGCCTACGCCCAGTAGCTACCCGTTTTGTCGTAGCGCTTCCTCAAAAGCTACCTCAAACAATGCCTATTTGATCACATCAGCGGGTGGCTGGAAGTGTGGGGATGGAGGATGTTCGTACGATCCATATGGTGAAACTCAGCAGAACTATTGGTGTATCTACAAGAGCCTACTTACAGCAAAGCCCTCTTGAATTGATTCTGTAAGAATCAACAAGGGGTCGCGCAGGGGGGCACGGCCCGGCGTAGAAGCAGGAACTTGGGTTCAACCCAAGTGATTTCTGCTGTACGAGGGGATATGAACTCTTCAGCCCTTTGCCAGAGGTTCATCTCAGAAGCCCGGCATCTGTACACTCAGGCATGTGTCAGAAATATCGGGCGGAGATTGTCTTCGCCTTTGAGGTTTATCTCAAAAGCCCGGCGTCTGTACACTCAGGCATGTGTCAGAAATGTTGGGCCGAGATTTTTTCGCATTTGAGGTTCATCTCAAAAGCCCGGCGTCTGTACACTCAGGCATATGTCAGAAATGTCGGGCGGAGATTGTTTTCGCATTTGGTTGGGATGAAATAAACCTCCCGAGCTCTTCGGAAGCAGCTTGGGTTCGTTTTTCCTGGCTTTCGCCATCAGAGTTCGAGACTCATGGGGGAAGATGGTCAATCCTTCTTCTCCCCCGAAACAAAGACCTGATGACATACTAGCGCCCCTTTTGGTGGCAGATAGCGTGCCGATGGAAATCTTGGAGCAACGCTATAAACCGTTGTTAGAAATGGTTCGTGTCCTGATCGGAGTTGTTCCTAATTGTGATAAATATCTGGAGATTTGGCCGCCAGCGTTCAGGACTTACAATGTGATGGTCCCCAATTTCTTGAATCTTCCGTTTTCGATTTTTGGTGTTGGCGCTGCTCCGAAAAAAGATATATCTCTTGGGATGTATGTAGCAAGTCGCGTAGCTGAGTGCGCGTATTGCTCTGCTCATACTTGTTCATTCGCCCTTCGCCGAGGGATGCAGCTCGAAACATTGGCTCAAGTATTCGAATCGGATCATAAGTTTACAGACCGAGAGCGAGCCACGATTGCGGTGGCTCGTTCCCTAGGACGGGTTCCATGTGAGCTGACTAAGCAGGAGCGTGGGGCACTGGAGGCCGAGTTTTCTCCTCAACAACTCGAGTGGGTTGTCATGGGGGTGGTCATGATGGGCTTCCTAAACAAGTTCATGGATGCGTTGGGGGTTGAACTTGAGGTGTCAACGGTTGCGGAGACCTCTGAAACCATGGGTGAGGATTGGCGAGTAGGCAAGGCGGGTAGTGATTTACCGCCCTTGCTCAAGCCGAGTGCGCCACCGCCGGCGGATACGCTCTGGACGAAGCTCAGTATCATCCGCTATATACCGAGTGCTATCCGGTTCGATGCTGATCTTGTACGAGGTGTACCCGATCGATGGCCTGCCGTCGGTAAGTATCTGGAAGAGAAGGTAGGTTTCGATTTTGGTGTACTTTCGAAGATTCGCTCTCGTCGGGTAGTTCGGGCTATAGGGGCAATGATCCGAGATAATATGGACTCTGATACCACTGTGATGGGACTTCCCATGAAGGTTCGAGCGGGGGTCATATTCAGTGAAGTCATCGGGGATGCGACGCTGGGGCATTATATGACAGAGATGGCGCCGCATCACGCTGTGTCTGTCGAAAAGCTTGCTCACGATCGAACTTATGCTTGCGATCCGACTGTTCCGGGTCTGGATGGTGACGATGAATACATCCGTACACTGCTTTGGTTGGCAAGAGCAGCCTCCCCAAGCCCGGCCCAGATCACTACAGATCTCGTTGAAAAATGTCGTAAGACGATGATTTCGGCACCGGTCATAGTTGAAATGGTGTGCTGGCTATCGGTACTACAGATGCTTCACCGACTGGTCAGTTACTTCTCGGGGGCAGAGGCCAATGATGCTCAGATGGGCTCTTTGAGACATCAGCTGGAGAGCTAGCAGGCCATCGGAAAAGTGAGTTAGGCGCTTCGCGGGTCCTTTTTCCGTGGAATGTCCGGACCGGCTTCGCCTTTCATCGGTTGTATGCGCCCTCTTCATCCAGAGCGTTCCACGGAAACGATACTTCGCGGATCACCCATCCCACTTTTCCGATGGCCTGCTAGTGGTGAGGACCTTGTCATTGGCTTAGTTGGTGGATTCCTCCTCCCCGCCGATTCGTTTCGGATCAGTAAAAGCTGGCTCCCCGGTTGGTGGGCTTTATCTGAATTCGAACGGCGAGGGAGACAGGAGAGGCTCCATTCAAGTGATCTTACTAGATCTCTTTCGGGCGAGGGTTATACCGTCGCCGATAGGCACAAGGCATGGCGTGACCCGTTCGTCTCGACTGATCTTTTGGTTTAGAGCGCGAATGGCGCGGGTATCATCGGTTTGATTTTCCATGTCGATGACAGCACCACTCCACAGGACGTTGTCGATCGTAATGAGTCCGCCCGGACGTAGAAGTTCGAGTGCGTATTCGTAGTAGGCGTCGTAATTGGTTTTGTCGGCGTCGATGAAGGCGAAGTCGAATTGGCCCGCTTTGCCTGTGGCTACGAGGGTGCTGAGAGTCTCGATTGCAGGTCCAAGTCGGAGATCGATTTTGTTGGAAACGCCTGCTTCTTCCCAGTATCGCTTTCCGATCGAGGTCCACTCATCGTTGATATCACACGCAATAAGCCGGCCATCGCTGGGGAGGACTAGGGCTACTGCCAGGGCACTGTAGCCAGTGAAGGTACCCACTTCGAGACAATTCCGCGCCCCGATTAGTTCTGCTAAAATTTGGAGGAGTTGGCCCTGTTCGGGCGCAATCTGCATTTGTGCCATTGTGAGCTTGGCTGTCTCCTCGCGAAGCGCCCGGAGTGTATCCATTTCGCGGACTCCGACCCGCTGAATATAACTGGTGAGATCTTCGGAGAGGTCGAGCGTGTTGGGGGACATAATGAATCGTAGTATGCCGCTCAGACCGAGGAGTCAATCGCTCGGGAGTGCAACCAAATAGCGGTTTGTCGAAAGATCGTTTTGCTGCTTGAGCATTCTTGTACATATATAGGAGTAAGATTTATGACGTAGAATAGTCGAGAGTTAGCAGTTTGTTGATTTGGTCCAGAAGGCATAGTTTGAGGTAGGTTTTTCGAGGAATAAGTCTAGGGAGAGTACGCATACTGGCCGTATGCAACCGATGAGAGGGACAGCCAGTCGAAATGTTCCTCTAAAAGACTGCCCAAAGGGTTACTGTTAGGGCTCTTCAACCAGCTGCTCGGCTGGTTGTTACAGCAAAGACCACTTGAATGATTCTGTAAGAATCAGCAAGGGGTCGCGCAGCGGGGCATGGCCCGGCGTAGAAGCAGGAACTTGGGTTCAACCCAAGTTCTTTCCGCTGTAAGGCTGGGGCGGAACTATTAGAAAGCGCCAGGTTTGACTGAATGTCTATACTCGTAGAAAGCTTCGTCAATCGCTGGTTGCGGGAAAAGTTCTGATAAGACTGACTGCAGTTCACCTAGCAGCCGGTTGATTTAGCCCTGTGTGTAGCTATCGAGCCCGGCTTTTCGTGAAACGCTCTGACGACGAGGCGAGTGTACCTGGCGGTACGCGACCGAGGAGAGACTTTTCGTGGTCAGGACGTTTCATGGAAAGACCGTCCCATAGATGCGTGCAGGGCTAGATCAACCGGCTGCTAGGGCGTGTCTTTACCCTCCGGCTGTGGAGCTGACGCCGTATCCCGCGTTTGTGAGAGTGCACCCCGGAGGGAGGCTACGGGATGTACCGGACCGAGCAGTCAATAGGCGACAAGCAGTCGCCTATACCCAAAGCCGGAAGCAAACCTTAATCAAGGAGAATCGTTGGCGCTGCAGACTTCTGTGCATCGCGTGGGTGACAGCTAGACTCCGAAGTGCATCCTGCAATGTTATCGAGGCTAAAACCTCTGGTGAGATCCTCTAACGGAATAGTTAATTTCCTATCCCAAATAGTCATGACCAGCTACAATTGGTAGCCCTCGACGACGTTCATTTGTTGATGTAAAAAAATCAAATTGCTCAGAATTGAGAGGCCCTTTGGTAACTCGAAAGGGTGAGTACTCTCCAAATCCTTTTTCGCCCCCTTGCTCATACTGCGAGGCGCTGAGTCCCATTGCCTTAAACAAGGTCACGAGGAGGCGCCCGATAGGAGCACCCCCCGCATCTAAGTAATAACCACTTTGAAGAGCTCCGTTGGCGCCGCCTGCAATCACTCCGCTAAAATAGTTGAGAGAATGTGCTTCAGCTCCCGCCCCCGCATATTCATGCCCCAAATAGAAGACCGAACTCTTAAGCAAACTTTCTCCGTTTTCGTTGACTGCATCTTGCAGTGCAGCCACCGCATATGCTGCCAGATCAGAGCGCCAGTTGGCGTGCACAGAGGCGAGATCCTCACTGTCGTGATGGGCGTTATGTAACTCCAAATCGCCATCTATTCCATCACCCCCCTGGGGAATCACATAACTAATGATTTGGGTTAGACCACAGGACAAACTGGCCACCACCCAATCTAAAGCAGTGCGATGAATAAGGCTATGCTGTGCTTCAGGGATCAAACCCGAATCGGTCATTGGGCACTGGTTATCTACAGGCGCCCGAGCCTTCAATTCATTGATCTGTGTCAGATACGAATCAAGCCGCCGTTTGTCCGTTGACCCCAAGCGAGGGCTATTCCACACCGATTTATAGTCCGCATACACAGCATTTAACAGATCTCCACGCATGCGAGCCTGGTTCGATTCGGGGGGAGATGAGACCACACGAGCCTCTAGTTGCGCTAAGGTTCGCAGAGCTGGAAGGTCAGTGCCACCCCCAAAAGTATGACTATTGGTATAATTATGAGAGCCGGCCCCAATGGCCGCCCTAATCGGAGGACTGCTCCCCACAGAATCCACGTGTTGCTCGAGAACCCAGTCTACAGAATAGGGAAAAACCGCCTGCCGTGGGTCATCCCGAATAACCCCTCCCCCTGTAGTAACGCCGGTAGCGTGATGATAATTATTTCTAAAGTACCCATGAAAGTTGGTGATTACATTAATGTCTTCTGCTAATCCATTCCACGTTGGACCATATAGATCTGATATTTTCCCGTGAGCATCGATAATATCCCGCAGCGGTCTCCCCTTCGTTGAGGTGTTGCTACCCATACTCTTCTCTGGCGCATAGGCAGCTGGAGCGGAACTCCGGGCAGAGCTGGTGCCGTAAGGTGAAATGATCTGAATGTATCGACATTTAGCTTCCTCTTCTTCCGCTCGTACCACCGATGGTAAAAACGGAATGACTAAGCTTGTCCCCACCCCCTGAAGAAACATTCTGCGATTGTGCTGATGGAATTTCATAATCTAGATCTTTCCCCAGAATATATCTTCGTTAACCACGGTGTTGACCCATATATCTAGAACCGATGCTTCTGGTCCAGTGTCAATCCCTGCTCTCACCGAACACCTATCACCTTCGGATAATGGTCTCATATATATATTCTCAATGATTCTACTGATAAAACATCTTTTAACTCGTTCAGACTCCGCTAAGGCTGACAGAACATCCCCCAAATGAGAAACTCGCACTAGTGTCCCATCAATACTGATTTCTGAAGAGCTATCTATATGATGGGTAGCTGCTACCTGGCCTTTGTCATCAAGAACCACCTCGCTGCTCCGCATTTCGCCGGCGGGTCCGAGTTCTTCTAGCGCAAAGCCGAGAGAATTTATCGCTACGTGGCATGTCATGCACGCCGCCGGACGGGTCACTTCGCTCACCCGCTCTCGTGTTGAATATTCTAAAGCAGGGAGTTCTTCTAGTTTGTCCAAACGCGAATTAACCACGTCAGCTCCGGGAGATGGAACTTTATCACAAAAAATACGATCCAGAATATATAAACCTCTGGATATCGGCTGAGTTTGAGTTAAAGGAGAGCCTATGATCGCTGGGCGTACCAGTACTCCGGCCCGATCATCCAGCAGTTCAATGCGGTGATCAGCGACCTCGACATCCAATACCTTGGCCAAACCTTCAGTATATGGGAAAGCGGATGAATCGCTAAGGAGCTCCTTAAATGAGCCCTCTTTCTCAAAAACTACCCATTCCAGAAACTTTCGCAGCTCTTCTCTTGCCTCGCTTCCAAAGCCTTCACCGAAATGGCTAAGCCCGAGATGAGAGGCAAGCATCGGGTGGGGATCAACTGGTTCGTCTAAATATAGCCAAACTTCCACCAAGCGCATGAACTTCCGCCGGGCGGCTGAAGTTGTAAGCATACGGTAAGCATGGCTTTTTAGTTCCGCTACAAAATTGAGCTGTCCTTGCTCTGCTGCTGCCAAGAGCTGTGCATCCGGCGGCTCATCGGTAAAGGCAAATGCTAGCCGGCTGGCTATAGCACCAGCCCCCAAACGCTCACGCCCCGAAGGCTTCTCTGAGACCTCTTCTTCACAAGTATTGTTCTGGATGCCGACTAGGCTCAGTTGTTTCAATCGAAGAGAAACGGTAGAGCTCGGTGTATACACCCCGGCTTTGAGGGCACTCTCTGCTTTCAGTTCAACATCAAGTGCAACCTGAGACACGCCTTTAGGTAGCGTATGATGGGAGAGATAATTAACATCATTAATATTTACATCAACATCCACTACCCCACTCGTGCTAAACTCTAGTACCAACTGACCGATATCTGTATGGACCTTACTGCTCGGTAACTCATAGACCAGCCAACCCGGTTGAGAAACACTACCCGCTCTCGCTAGTGGAGAAATTCGTGAGCCCGCGTTGGAAGCAAAAAACGAAAACGCTGAAGATTCATCAAAGATTTGGTCCTGAACATAGCATGAGCTCATTGGGTCAAATGGCGGTAATAGATGCTGTGTGGCATAGGGTGATATAAGTAATCTAATAAGCGTATATCTCAGAGCCTCAGATCCAGAGTACCTCCCGACATCTGGCAGCACATAGTTGTCGACCTCAGTCGAAGAGAGGGTACGACCGAATATTCGTGGAACCACCCGTTCTACGACCCCTTTTCGACAGGCATCATTTGGATCTGTCATAACTATAGATTCGGTCGGATCACAATTGAATCCCAAAGCAAATCTAAGGCGGTGGGGTTCCGCTAGTCCGAAATCAACTATTTGTTCCGCAGTATTTATAAGTCCTTCAATGCTGAAGTTGTTGGGATCAAAGTGAAGTGCAGGATCTTTATCCGCCTCAAGAGGAATGAGGTCTAAGATCGGAATAATATTTGTCTCGGAGAGCAGTTCTTCTCCAAACACTGACCTTAGGATACCAATGTACTCACTATGACTACGACGTCGTCCAAGTTCTCCTCCTAGTCCCGCTTCTGCAGTGTCACACCGGGTGATTGATAAACGAGCGAGCAAGTCATCATAGGCGGGAGATGTTGGATTTGTTGGATTCGTTGGATTTGTTGGGTCTACAGAACCGCCAGTCGAACCGGATGTACTATTACTCGCCGGTACGTCACCAGACTTCACACAGCCAACCATAGAGCAAATGCCGACAAGCTGCGCAACCCACTTACAATTTATATTTCCCATACAATTGACCGATCTATGCCTGATTTCACCACGTACATACTCCCGTCAATACGCAACCATGTCCATCCCCTAGCGACCATCTGTCTCTCATCGAGTTGCTCTCCAACGAAAGATACTTGAGGATGAAAGCATGCCTGAGAATCTAACAAGTGTCTAAAAGTGGCACCAATTTTGGAACAAAAAATATTCAAGATATAGCAAAGGTCAATTGAGTTGAGCCTCCGCTACAGCAAAGACCACTTGAATTGATTCTTAGAGAATCAACAAGGGGTCGCTCCGCGGGGCATAGCCCGGCGTAGAAGCAGGAACTTGGGTTCAAGCCCAGTGATTGCTGCTGTATTCATCATAGATCTCCAAACCAACCAGGCAGCGCGCTAAAGTAGAGCGTAGCTGCTACAAGCTTGAATTCAAGTCAAGTTCTGCCCTGTTGTGACCTCTGAAATATTTGTTGATAGGGAAAACCGGGTTCGATCTTTTTGAGCCAACAGCAAAGTGGATTGCGGCGATAACTTACGTTTGCGCCATAGCAGGCACATACGCGCAGCATTCCCCCTTAGAAGCTCTCATTCAAACGGCTTGAGCGGACAATATACAGACTCAAGAAAGACCGCAATCGTGTTATTCAAACCTCTACTACATTTATACCGCGGTCGGACCGAGGTAGAGAGTGGGTACGTACCTAGCAGCCAGTTGATCTAGCCCTGCACGCATCTGTCGGCTGGTCTTTCCGTGAAAGGTCCTGACGACGAAAAGTCTCTCCTCGGTCACGTACCGCTAGGTACGCCCGCCTCGTCGTCAGAGCGTTTCACGAAAAGCCTGGCTCGACAGCTACACACATGGCCAAATCAACCGGCTGCTAGGACTTAGCTTTCAGTCAGAGAGCAAGTTGGAACGCCGTCTATTCATCGACAATTGTAGCTCATCAGGCCAAAGACCTACCCCATCGGTCGGATTACGGATTTGCCGCATCCTGAAGTACGCAATGGTATGAACATCCCTGTTATTGCAGAGTCGTTTTGCTCCCTCATAGACATCTTTCGGGCAGTACAGCAGAAATCCCTTGGGTTGAACCCACGTTCTAAGATGAGTCTTAAACCTCATCGTGTCGCTGTTAGGAAGGACCGGATGCGACTGAATATTGTAGACTCAGACAGAGACAAGCCACCATAGAGCAACCCACAAGAAGTTTCACGAGTCTATAAGCTCAGCGTGGGACTATGCGGAGGGCCCGATGCAGCTGAATATTCGAAGAGGAACAAGCCTCCATAGCGAGATGGCCGATAAGCCACCCAGAAGAGGTACTTCGCAGCTCACTGATATTTGGGTACATCAGGGTCGGTGAGTCCAAGCCGCAGCCAGCGTTCAAGGCTCGCCCGATACAATCCTGAGAGTATGGGCAGCCGCCCACTCTTTTGGAAAATCTTGGTTTGCAGTAGCAACTAGCTTAACAGCCTGTTGATCTAGCCCTGCAGGCATCTATCGGCCGGTCTTTCCGTGAAACGTCCTGACCACAAGAAGTCTCTCCTCGGTCGCGTACCGCCAGATACGCTCGCCTCGTCGTCAGAACGTTTCACGAAAAGCCTGGCTCGATAGCTACACACAGGGCTAAATCAACAGGCTGCTAATAGGCAGGAGCAGCTGGGGACCATACTATCCATGAGCGCGTGTTGAGGGCTGGTGCTTGTAGCGTCCCTCCATAGTCCTAGCATTCATTGTTTCAATAGCTAATCAAATACAGCAGGAACCACTTGAGTTGAACCCAAGTTCCAGCCTTCTACGCTGGGCTATGCCCCGGTGCGCGACCCCTTGTTGATTCTTACAGAATCAATTCAAGCGGTCTTTGCTGTACTTGCACTCGAATCGGCACGTTTTGCGCTTAGTTAGAGCGTGTCTTTAGACTCCAGCCGCGGCGTTGAGGCCGCAGCTGGCGTTTGTAAGGTTGGGACCCAGAGGGTGGGGAATCGGTGTACCCGACCGAGGGGTCTGAGAGGGCGGCGAAGCCACCGATCCCTCACATATGTGGGAAACAAGTAAGAACGCGGTATGGAGTGTAAACACACGCCCGAGTAGGCAATACAGCAGGAACCCCTCGAGTTGTAGGAACCTCTCGAGTTGAACCCAAGTTCCAGCTTCTACGCTGGGCTATGCCCCGGTGCGCGACCCCTTGTTGATTCTTACAGAATTAATTAAAGCGGTCTTTGCTGTAACTGAAAGGGATTGCAAGGTATCTAGCGCAAAGTTGGTTGGGGCATGTCTTTACACTCTGGCTGTGGAGATGACGTCGTATCCCGCATTTATGAGGGGTCGGCCCCGGAGGAAGGGTACGGGATGTACCGGACCGATGAGCCCAAAAGGGTGGCGAAGCGACCGACCCTTCATACATGTAGGAAACAAGTAAGAACGGGGCTCGGAGGTCGAAAACACGTCTTAGCCATTTCTGTCGAAGAACCGAGGTTAGGCCCTCCTCAGATACAGCAGGGGTTAGTTGCTAATACCTGGTGCCTCCCTAAAGCCTTCAACATTCTCCATCGCGTGGATGTAGCACTTTTTCCAGCCTTATCCAAATTTCAATTCAACTATGAAAAAATGGCACTTGAACTGAGCCGCTTATATGAATAGCCCGGTGAACGAATTCCCATCGGTGCGCAACTTCGCCGAATCAAAGGTGACGAGAAGGATGTTGAACTCAAACCAAATCGGTTCACGCAGTCTGCCACAAATCGCATATTCGAGTGTCACACGGCATGGTAACACTGGGTGTTGCCGTCAGCGGCTGAGCTCGACTTGACCTCGTTCTACGGTATTTGTGGATCTTGTATGGTTGAGCATTTCAGGACGTGGTCCGGAGGTTAAAGGCTCGCCCTAGAAAGTCACTGCGCATATCATCGGTCTGTGGTGAAACAGAGTCTCCGAACCTTTCCTGGACTTGAGCCGGGTGCCTTCCAGCATCCCTGGGATTGCAAGGCCACGCACAACCTTAGGGCACTGCCCGGATTTGAGCGCTTGTGTACCTGGGTGATGGAGTATGGCTTCGAACGAGCCTACTACCTCAATAACACTGCCGAAAATGTACAAATAACCCCCGGGCAGTTTCCCAAAATACACCGCCACTTAGAATGGGCCTGTCAGATCATTGATGTAGAAAGGCCCGAGATATATATGACTGTGGATCCCTTCCCAAACTCATTCACTTATGGCCAAACTCACCCGTTCATTACTTTGACCTCGGGACTCCTCGACCTACTCGACGAGCGCGAGCTATTCTTCGTTATTGGGCATGAGCTTGGGCATATCAAATGTAGGCATGTGTTATACACAATGATGGCCCACAATATTTCAGCCATCCTGACCGCTGTGGGGCAGGCAACGCTAGGCTTAGGTCGTTTGCTCGGAACTGGGCTCGAGCTGACGCTTTTTGATTGGTCGCGTAAGGCCGAACTCTCAGCGGATCGAGCTGGTCTTCTCTGTGTCCAAGATCGAGATATTGCGATGAGTACCTTCATGAAGATGGCTGGCGGAGCCCGAGGTTTGGGGAACCGCATGAACCCTGAGGCTTTTATCCAGCAGATCCGCACCTATGAAGATGCTGAAGATTCTACCCTAAACAAGGCCTATAAGCTCCTACTGACTGCCTACCGGAGTCATCCCTTTCCGATTATGAGAGCTAAACACCTCGATGAATGGGTTGAATCAGGGGAGTTTGAGGCACTGTCGGGGATCAAACAACAGCCGCCGTTCGCCGCTTTGACTGCCCCTGGCTCAGAAGCCAGCGGCAGACCATAGAAGGATTCGATTGCGCAACGGTAACATCTGCGTGCAGTTATTGCACACCCTACCGCGCGAGAGAAGCTGAGCAATGACCAACGCAACCCTACCCACCAATGCCCGTCGTCGCCCCCCTGCCTTAAAGCCCCCTCCTCAGACTATGGGGCATATTTGGCTGATCTACTCGGGACTTCAAGATAACGATCTCGATAATTTAAGAGCTCAGGGTGGGCAACGCGTCCGTGACGCGGTGGTTGTCCGGGAGTCTGATGGACAGGTGCGGTACGCCTTTCGATATGCCTCGGTATACGTTGTGCAGAAGGCGTATCGTAGTCCAGCCGGGGCTGTGCAGTGGATACAACAATTTGAGGCCGCAGACATGTCTATTGCCGGGCAGCCTGTCCTGCATCGGACTATCGGTCTCCTCCCGGCCGGGGGGCCAGAACGGAGTGAGGTCGTTGCACGCATTATGATGGCAGAAGCAGATGATGGGATCATTGGCAAAACCGAGCAGGAGGCAGTGTACGCCAATTATTTGGATTTTGGTGAGCACTCAGTAGCCGTATCTCCTGCGGGTTTGATCATCGCAGGGAGGGTCGAAGAAACTCAAGTTCAGACCTATCTGTACTATGTCGCCCAGATCGCAGCAGCGATCTGTAGGTATTCGCAGAACGAAGCTCGATTGAGCGACGTCATGGAGAACATTAAGGCCAAAGCTAAGCTCTTAGACCTCGAAAGCTTACAACAAATCAATGTATCCACCTCCAAGGCGATGCTAGACATTAGCGATGAGCTCCTCAATATTCCACCTCGAGAGGGTTTCATTCTCCGAACCCTAATGAAGACTGCCAATATAGATGTCTATGAAGAACGAATCGCTCGTATGCTGGAGATCATCCAACATCATGTAGAGTATCGCCACCATCAGGAGCAGGAGCGGAACTCCAAGCGGATTGAGTTCGTCTTGTTCATCATAGCAGTGTTAGGGGCATTAGCGGGGCTCGCCGATATCTTTGGTACTGCAAATGACACCAACGAAATCTCTTTTCGAGGAGGAACTCTGGTGTTGTTATCGGTGATCATTACCGTCGTCGCGAGCATGTGGTTCAGAAAGATCACCGCACGCCGGGTTTGACAGGCCGTCCAGCAAATATTGGACGTCATAATGCGAAAGCCTCTTGGTATGGTCTCGAGGAGGCCCTAGCCCCTTATCCGTTAGTTCTCCGAACCGGGAATCCTCATGGGCCTCCGAACGAACAGAGAACAAAGGGATTGGTGTATGTCTGGGATACAATCCGAAAACCGTCGGACGGACGCCAAGATAAATCCTAAACGGTTAGCCTCGACACACTGGCTAACAGCCCGTTGATTGGCCCATTAGGTACAGCAAAGACCCCTTGTTGATTCTTACAGAGTCAATTTAAGTGGTCTTTGCTGCAGCCGAGTTGTCCCCCCAACGATTGAGGCGGCTCACTCGAGACCTAGCGAGCCCATAACATTCTTTTTTTGAGGAGAATCTACAGCGCTACCTGCCTGCGTCCTATGGGCATGCAGACAATAAACCAACTCCGCATTTGGCACTGGTATCCAACGATCGGCGCCGTATTAATGATAGCTTTAGCCTTTGTTTTAGCCGTTGAATCAGAGGTGGTTACTCACAGATCTCCATCAACAGGATACGTAGATATCGACTTTGGCGCTGACGGGACAATAGATCAGCGAGTCAAAGCTCGTGTTGCTGATCTGCCTGAGATACCACCCTCGACAGAGAATATCCTTGCTGGTGGCTCCGCTCGTTGAGGTGTTCCACTCAGAGCTAGTCCTCAGATCTCTCTTCTGGAGATATCAAAGCAAGGTGAAGGATACAGCAAAGACCACGTGAATTGATTCTGTAAGAATCACCATGGGGTCGCGAAGGGGGCATAGCCCGGGGTAGAAGCAGGAACTTGGGTTCAACCCAAGTGGTTTCTGATGTAATCGGTGATTGGGGTCTTAGCAGCCGACAGATGCGTGCACGGCTAGATCAACAGGCTGTTAGGGGGAGGGGTGGGCGAGGTTATCTATAGTGAATACGATGGATGTTGCGACGACTTATTCCAGCGCAGCGGGAACCGTAATATACGTGAGATCACGCGGCGCGTTCACATGACAACCGGTGCAGCCTGCCACATCAAGACCATCAACCCCCAATACATCACCAGATTTTGCGTACCAGTACCAATTCGCTCCACTCGCACTATAGTTTTTGGTTTTTAGGTATACAATGCGGCCAAGAAGGTTCTCGCCGGCTTCGTCATACAGCTCTTTGACCGCCGCCGCCCCTGCGGGCCAAGGTGCGACACCCTCCGTATCCTGGGCAATCACATCGTTGGAGCATACGCGATTGACCCCATGAGGGCCTTCTACGCGACCTAAGTCTGGCTCATCCTCGCAAGCCCACTGCTGATAAACACCCTCCGCTAACCAGGCATCAATGAGAGCTTCACCCTGTGGCGGCACCTGATCATCCTCC
>JAHQVK010000001.1 GCA_019634385.1 Myxococcales bacterium
CTGGACTGCATCAGGGTGCACCAGTGTTCACCTCCCTCGTAGGATTCCGTCATGACTTAGGGCGTGTCTTTAACCTCCGGACCGCGTCCTGAGCTGTTTCCCGCGTTTGTGAGGGGTCGATGGTTTCGTACCCTCCTTCTGAGGCCTACTCCTCACACACCCGGGATACGCCGTCAGCTCCCCAGCCGGAGGTTGTAGACACGCCCTAGAAGATCCGGTGCAACACTCTTCACTTCCATCGTAGGGTTCAGAAATGAGCCTTGGTACATTCGACACTTCCAACTCGACTAGGTGTAACAGTGTTCACCTCCGTCAGAGGGCTTCCTCATGAGTCTAAAAACAATCATGCTTCCAGCTGAACGAGGTGCAACATTTTTCATCTCCGTCGGAGGACTCCTTCATGAGTCGTGATTCATTCGACGTTTCCAATTGGCCCTGGTGCGACACTCTTCACCTCCGTCGGAGGTTGTCGTCGTGAGCCTAAGTACATCGTCCTTGTCCGACTGGACCTTACTTGCTTCTGCCGCCCAGGCAGTAGCTGACCAACTAGATGATATCCAAACTCGTGACTCGTTACTCCCTCCGCCGCTGGCCTCACCAAAGGGCCCAATAATCACCACCGGCATTGGACTTTCGGGTGGGCCCGCACGGTACTTGTCCGCCCAACTCACCCGCCTTGGATATACCGCACGATTCGCCGGTCTGTCCGAAATATGGCTGAACTCTCCGCGAGCAGAAGCCATCATATGTTTCTCTCAGAGTTTTGCTGGAAACGCCCGCTTGGTGCAGAGTGCCTCAGCCTCCAAGCGAGTCATTTTCACCAGCGCACCACCACAGAAGCTCAGCTGGTTTGACCATGTTGTCCATATTCCCCAGGATGAACACCACAACTGCCAGGTTCATCTACAAAGCCCAGTCACATCCCTGTATGCCGCTCTCCGGTGGCTCGCCTTGAGTCAGGCCTCAGTGCCATGGTCAACGGAACTCAACTCAGTGCCAAACGCCGCTCGTGCAGCGTTTCAACCCCTATCGGTGCCGCCCGATATCCTATCTACACCTATTGTTTTCTTATCTGCTTGGTATGACCCTTCAGAGCTACACCAACTAGCGTGGAAGTGGGCAGAAACGATCTTTCATGGTCCGCCACTCATTACTAATGCCCTAGAGTTCGCGCACGGGCCATTGCAGGTTATTTACAATCAACGAGCGACAATCATCAGCCTTAGTCACCCAAATGAGAAGGACATTTGGACACGGGTTAAGTCAGTCTTAGATCCTCAACGTCATCACTACGTAGAGGTGAACGCCAACCTACCTCCACCACTATCTTTTTGGGAGTTCGACGCCACACTGAACGCCACCCTGCTTGAGCTTCTTAAACAGACACCCGAGTGCCTCAACCATCACCCAACCCTAGGCCTCGACGCCCCACTATATACGTTTGATGGAGACTAAGCGTCCTCGGCCCACCGAAGCCAACGGGGAAAGAGATGGGTTTGCGCTATGAGCCACACCGAGGCCGTCATCGGTATAGCGAGGAACACGCCAAGAATTCCTCCCAGTGAACCTCCCGCCACCAAACACACCAGAATAGCCAATGGATGCAAACGCATGGCCACCCCCTGAACCAAAGGTGTTACAATAAAAGACTCCAACCCCTGCATCACCGCATAGACAGCCAACGGCAATACTAATGCGCGTACAATATCTATCTCCCCAGTGACTTGCCCCTCGAGGGTACAAAACGCAATCGCGAGGATAGGTCCAGAAATTTGACCATAGGGTAAAAGACTCAAAATCCCACCTACTAATCCGGCCACCACCCCATATGGAACCTTTAGTAAAGCAAATCCGGTTGTATATACGGTGGTCGTAAACAACATAACTAGAAGCTGCCCACGGAGAAAGCCTTGAAAGACATGAACAACTACCTGAGCGATTGGTTGAAGCCGTTTACGCCGACTCTTCGGCACATACCGTAAGATGTGAGGTAATCGCTCGAACTCTAAATTGAACACCACAAAAGAGGTTATGCTTAGCACAAAAA
The DNA here is from genome assembly GCA_019634385.1 of Myxococcales bacterium. GTDB lineage: Bacteria > Myxococcota > Kuafuiibacteriia > Kuafuiibacteriales > Kuafuiibacteriaceae > JAHQVK01. The sequence continues at coordinate 2,048 of JAHQVK010000001.1, forward strand.
ATATAAAACCATACGCTGTTGTCCCGACCACAGACTGCACAAGACCAAGTAATGGCTCAACTTTTTCCAATGCATCCAATGCCGATTGCATATCTAATGCTTTCCATAGATTGGCGACGTCTAACCCAGTTTGTTCGCGAATAATCCCCAAGTATTTAGGAATCCGTTCCCGAAGATTAGATAGTTCTTGAACAAAACGGGGCACAAGCGTGACAAAAATCGTGACAACACCCACAACGGAGGCGGCCGATGTAACAATCGCAACTACAATACGACTTACTCCTCGGCGCTCTAACCATCGTAGAGCGGGAGCTACAAAGTATGCGGCAAGAAACCCAACAAGGACGGGAGCAATAGCAGTGGCAAGTGTATAACATAACCACAGCACCAGTAGAATAATGCCCAGTTTAGCCCCGTCTTGTACCGCTCGGATCTGCCATAGATGGGGTCCAATGGCATTCTTTCCGTCCAAGAGAACAGGCCCAGTTGGCAATGAGGGTTCACTAGTTGAGGACTCACCCGGTCCATCGGAAACCATAATTGCTTGTAAAGCCAGGCAGCACTGAAAATCTACCGCCTATTCCGCATCAATAGCTCGGAGCACATCCCCCGCTTTCCGGCCGATATCTCCAGCATCATCTAAATGCAGCGCCCGAATGAGAACCTGCCGTGCCTGTTCATTTTCTCCACGCATACGGTACAGAATTCCCAGTTGCAGATAAGCTGCCGCGTGGGTGTCATCAATACGAACCGCTTTGAGATAGGCCTGTTCTGCTCGCTCGAAATCCCCTTCTAGAAATCGTTCGGAGCCGACATTAAAATACTTATCGGCTTCGTTCACCACCTCAACATCAAACAAGAACCTCCCAACGACATTCCCGGCAATGGCCCGAGCAATACCCGCGCTGGCAAAAGAAGCAACCTCTGCCGCCGCAAAAGCAGCCAAGGGGATGTCCGGTAAGATCTGTTTTCCGTTTCGAGAAATTCGCACCTTTCGATGACGCCCCTGATCAACCAGGCGACGGGCTGTTGTACCGGCTGTAGTCAGCGCCTTCGACGCTCCATCAACCAGCTCTCCAACAGTCACCGGTCGGTCCAGCTGGGTTTCTTTGTGCAGGTGTTCTTCCAAAGAGACGTCATCCATCTCTTCAACCTCCACCACCGTAACCTCAATCGGGCCATCGCTAGACTTTCCACCGCCTGCGTTTTGTTGATCGCTCACGTGCTTGACCTCCTCCGCCGCCTTGCGACTGTTTTAACCCCTCTAGCATAACGCAATTATAGTCTGCGTCTGCACCGAGTCTTTTCAAGAGCGCCATCGTGCGCTACTTGAGCGACGCTGAAGTTGTTGAACTCTGGGTTTCACAACTCGCTTTTCGTCCGAGTGAACATGCTCGTACTTTCAGTACGCGAGAACGAGATCCTACCGTTCGGATGGAGGCCTGATGACACCCTTCAGCCATTTGCGCCTTGCATGCCGCTAAGAACATCTGCCGAGCTCGTGGCGCTTGTCTACGACGGGTAAACAACTGGGCTGCCAGCATACATCCATCTCCTCTCCCCAAAAAGCACGCCTCAGCATATGCGGAAGCAGCCTCTGTAAGCCGGCGGGTGAGGGCTTTCTGCCTTCCTAAGGTCATACATGCATCCGGTTGCCCATTGCCACATTCAGATGCGTAATCAACTGATTCCAAAGGCCTGGACCCCTCCTTGGCCCCACCTCCAACCCCCACATTCGAAGTTGCAAGCGGGGTAGCAACCAATTGGGCATCAGGGGACTCAACACCTCTGGCACCGGTCGCGGCGCCACCCTCCAAGTCCCCCTGCGGCTCACTCATTGCGGGAGTAGTGACCTCGCGGCTTTCTACAGCGGCTGAGGCAACAACTTCCGTGCTTATCGCCGGACTAACCGCCGCAACGGAGGGACTAACAATTGCCGTACTCTTCGAAGAGGTTCCAACCGATGGTCGCACCGTCCTCCGACGCGGTTGAGCAGTTTCCGCCCCCTGTGCCTTACCAACCACCGTTGCCTTCTTCGAATCGGGGTCCGAGTCTGGCGTGGCGGGAACCGGTGATGACCGGCGCCGAACGGGGATAGGTGACCGACGACGGCGCCTCTCCGGTTGCTTCACCGGTGGTGAGGCGGTCTTTTTGGTTGTTGGTACTAATTGTGGTGCCGCTGTAACTGGTGACTGAGTATTCGACAAAACCGGCGGGGACTGAGCGTCATCTTCTGCATTCACCACCTTAGTCGTAATCACAACATCTTCTTTGGAAAGAGGGTATAAGGGCCAACTCGCTTGTGACAGCGACCAAGCACCGACAAGTAGAGCACCAACAAAAACCATCATCACCGCCAAGTAGGACATCCACTTTGGTGATGGCGCGGCATCCACCGGACCCGCCCTAGGCGCCCGCTCAATCGGAATTCCCGTATACGGCGCTCGGTGTTCTTCTTGTTTCCACGAGCCATCTTCGGAACCAAACCGCTGATCGGGTCGGTCGGAATACGCCTGCGCGGATCCGACTCGTCCAGGATTCGCTACAACCGGCCCACCCTGAGACGCTCGATGCCCCACAGCGGGGGAACCAGAGCCTCTGAAAGTCCTGGGCGAAGGGTGGTAGCCATCTCCGCCGCGTGAAGCACTCGACACACGAGGGCGCTTGCGATCGAACTCCGGTTCCACACCATCCGCTATCTCCTGACGACGAACAGCTACGTCCGGACTACGAACCGGCTCCGTTTCCTCGGTCAGCCCTTCATCCAGAATGTCGTCCACGGAATGCCGAACCAAAGGCGCATTAACACTGCCATCTTCATCAACAATGCGAGGTATTTGCGGCACCGGTGACAAACCCGGACGATGCAAATCCTCCCTGTTGATGTACGGAAGGGTCTTCTGCGAGGATCGCCACTCCTCAGCACCACGACCCGAACCAGCAGCCACCGGACGGGTCTCATCTAGGGTCGTCTTGGGTTCGTTTTCCACCGGTAAAGAGACCCCCGCGGCTCCTCGAGGATAACCTTTAGCTAAGTCTGAAGGAATTTCTCCCGCGGGAAGGGTGCTCGCACCGTGTTGTTCTTGTTCTGCTGATGCCCCTACCGAGAGCTGAAGATCCATGCGAATCTCCCGCAGAGCTTCCACTAGCTCGGTCATACCGCGGAACCGACGCTGAGGATCAATCTGCGTCGCCCGTTGGACGGTCTGAACCAACGCCGCTGGTAATACCCCTAGAGAGAGTCGATGCTGACCACCAGTAAATGTCCGCTCCAGAATCGTGGCCATCGACCACTGATCGGATAAATGATCAGGAACCGCACCCTCGTATTGTTCCGGGGAGACGTACGAATTGGGTCCCCTAGACACCGCCGCCACTCCGATGGCGGACCATGATAAATCGAGCAATTTCACGTGGCGCTCGGTGGCCAAGCTCACCAACAGCACATTGGTGGGTTTCAGGTTCCCGTGTACCATTCCTTGTGCATGCAGCCAGGTGAGCACATCACCTAACTGCTCATACCAAGTAAGGAGTGTCGCCAATCCCCGCGGATCATGACCGCGTAATACCCGCGGATCCATCGGAGCTCTGGTAAGCGGAACTCCCTCCAAGAACTCGCCAAATTGACCAAATGCGTTTTGTTGTCTGTCAGCTACTGTTCCATAAACTCTCGCTAAATAAGGATGAGCCAACTGCGAGTGAACGGCCGTCGAACCTCCTAGGCGACCATAGGCAGCAGCACCATCAGCCCGGGCCAAGAAGCCCGGTTTGAGAAATTTGATAGCTAGCGGTCGACCTCGTGCGTCCTCACCTCGGTACACAAGCCCGAACGGTCCGCTACCCACGGCCTTCACGAGCCGATAGCCAGCAACAACGGCCCCTACATCCACCATTTCGTACTACCTTACCGACCAGGGATGTCACGAGCACTAGTCACTTCGTGATCGTTGGGTGTCCCGAGATCGAACGGATTCAACCAGGACACGTGCATTCCGTCGAGTCCCTCACCGCAAGTGGAGAGCAAACAACCTCAGAACATGCACAGCCTACCGAACCAGCAAGATGATAGCTAAGAAGAACGCAACCGCTCCCAAAACAAGCGCCACAATCAACAATAAGTAGGTAAGCCACGGGTTTTCTTGAACTGATGTCGTCTCTTCTGTGTTTTTTGCAACCTCACCATCCGGTGAAGTCACACGGCGACGCTTCGCGATCCGCCTCAACTCGCCGTCGGGTGGTTGTATCAGGTGCGAGCTCGTTCGAGAAGTATCCGCTACCACTCGATCTTTGGTTTCTGGTGGGTCACTTCCAAGCGGTGGCACTTTTTGGGTGGGTATTGACCGTACCGCATCAACAATCTCGTTGGTCTTGGGCAAGCGTACCCGTCGGCCCCGGGATGGTTTACGAGGTGGCGCCGGGCCTAATGAGTCCTCCCCCAATTTGAAGGCATCAAGAACCTCTGAGCTGACCGAGGGACGGCGTATCCGAGATCTTGCGCTATCATCGCCATCTACCCCCGCTGGCGCCCCCCAATGAATCATGGTGGGTGAAGCTGGGCGGGGTTGAGGAATCTGAGCCACCGTAGGCTCAAGCTGATTATTAGCTTGAGCCTCAGAGACCTCAATATTGGGCTGAGCCCGCCCCGATCCATCACTTGGAGCCAACGATTCTGCCAATGTTGCATCAGCTAGTTCCCATGCTCGAAAGTACCCCGCGAGGTGCTCGGGACCGTCATGGACCTCGGGACTGAGTTCCAGCCAGTGACTCAACTCACTCAAGGCTGCCGGGGCATCGGGGTTCTCAAGAATGCGTGACAAAACTGACCAAACCTCCGGCGCGCGAAGCAATCGAGCGTCGGGGGGGGGCCCTAGTTCCGGAGGCACAGAGGGATACCCCGCCATAAGCGTCCAGACTAGGCGAGCAACCTCCCGCACATCGCTGCACCGATCCGCCCCAGCAGGATCGATCCAGGTGAGGCCTAACCCGCCTACCTTGGCCTGACCGTGAGCATTGATTCGAAGCGCCTCCACTCCGATCGCCCCATGCACACTGCCGTGCATATGCAGCTCTTGAATCGCCTGAGTTATTCCGAGAGCAACAGAGGCCGCCACCCCCCACGCCAGCCCGCCCTGAGTAAGAACCTCATCCAACGGCAAGTATTCATCGCGCTCTAGCACCGCAAAAGAAAAGCCAGATGTCGTTTGTGCGCCGTACACCCTGAATAGATTAGGGTGTCTTACAGCAGCCGCGCGCTGAGCAGAAACAATGAAGTGCTCCCGACACCCCTCTTTTTGTGCCCACTTAGGCTCCAGTAAGAATAAATCAATGGGACGGGTCCCGGCCACCGTTCGATGGGCCCCCCAAACTTGGTAACCAGAACCTTGAACTCGACATTCTTCTAGTACATAGGCACCTATTTCTTTGTTCGTCTGTAACCGCACCCTAGCCGCACCGCCTGGCGTCGGTTCGGGACTATCTATCTGCGAATCTGGCACAACTCCTCAACACCTACCTTCGGGCTCTTCCCGCACAACCAGAGGTTCTTTCACCAACCTCTGTTTCACTCCCGATCGTGGAGACGATAATATCGGTGCTCTAAGCAAAATCGCTGTAGCTATTTTGTGAGCAGACTAGGCTTTGGACCATCTGCCCGCAACATCCTCCCATTGAGTCTGAGCAGACGCAGCACTGTATGTCAGCAGCTGGTGCGGCTGAAAACGATGTTTGTATTCAGAAGAAGGACACCCAGACACACGATATCCCAGGTACAGCCAATCACGCCCTGTATCCCTAGCCCGCTGAAGCTGAAAGAGGACACTCGCGGTCCCTAAGGACAATTTTGCGTATTCTGGATCGTAATACGTGTAAACCGCAGATAGCGCTGACGGAGTAACATCAGTGATGGCTATCCCTACCAGCCGAGGCGAAGGGCCCGAGGCCGGTGAATGATCCCAATAACTCAATTCCCGGCCACATGGATGGGGAAACGCAAACTGATGATAATAGTCGGTTCGGTCCATGTTGTCCGATGGCCAATCCCGTTTTTGCCCTTGTGCTACATGCCATCGACGATAAAGCTGTAGTCGTTGCTCATCAATCTGGGGACTCTGTTCGACCACTTCTAGTCGGTCTTGCACTTTATTCCACACCCTTCGTTGTTGTTTGGACATCCGAAATCGATCCACTGGGATCCGCAGTGGTACACACTCGGAACACGCTGAACAGGCGGGACGAAAATAGGCTGGCCCGAACCGCCGCCAACCCAGCTCCAAAAGCACATCTAGCTCATCGCCAGAAACGTCGAGAAGCAACCGATATTCTAGCGTAGCTTGCTCATCGGGTAAGTACGCGCAAGCAACTGGCTCAGCCACCCATTGACGAAGTTGACGTGCCACATATTGAGCCTTGCACGACCGAAGCCCGAAAAGGAACTCATCCTAGCTTCCTGCGGTTCCTTATAACGCCCCCAAGCCTTAGTATACCTCGCCATGCGTACCCAACTAACGCTACCCGTACTCTTTGCCTTAGGTTTAGCCCCCCTAACTACGGCGTTCTTACTACCTCCTCTCAAAAAAAACGTGGACTCTGAAGCGCCCAAGGTCATCCAAAACGCTGAGTCTTTACTTCTTGGACTGTGGAATGCCACTGCCCCCGAGAAAGAGGGAGATATGGTCCGCTTTTACTATTTCCACCCCGGAAATATAGGGCTCATCAGGTACGGCAGGCTCGGACTAAGCTATACCCAAGTGTTTCACTGGAGAGTTCTCCCCGGTAGTGAGCTAACACTGACATTTACAAAAACGGGCGAGCTCCGGCGGGTAAAATATCATTTGGACAAAGGCCAAGCCGAACTCCGCTTTGATGATGACCCAGTCTTTGCTGGTTCCCAAACGTATCGGAAACGGTCTCCCCAACGCACACATGCCAGCAAAAAAAAGGGTGGGCAACATCCATTCGCTCGACTTTGGGTACATGAAACCAAAGGCCGGAACAACGCTCGAACATTTCGCATGTACCAACTCCAACCGCCAACGATTGACGGTCGAGGCGTCGGCTGGTTTCACGAAGGTGACATGGCTGAATGGTCCACAGAAACGCTCACCTATCGCCAAACTAACAACCGTCTCACCCTCGATTTTCCAGTAAGAAATGAACGACACAGCACCTCAATAGAGCTATCTGGTGAAGGCCCCAATCGCACACTCATTGTTAAGGACGATCCTCGTAATTTCTGGCATCAACGCGCCTATAAGGACGGGGGACCGGGGTTTACAACTATGCTAGAGAATGAACCACTGCCATACCACACGCCCACGCTTTATCGCTAAGCCGATCACCTTAGCGGAATAGTTTCCGGGCCGAGGGGGCCCGAAAGAGTGGTGAAGCCACCGACCACTCGCACACGCTGGATACAAGGTAGAACGCGGTCCGGAGGGTAAAGACACGCCCTAATGCATTGACTTCTTGAGCAGCATCTCTACCGCAGACGCCTGTTCCAAAGCTACATACAATGCTTCGGCCGAGGACCAACGCTCCTCGGGTTGCCTTGCCAAACTGCGCGCAATCACATCCGCAACCTCAGGCGGTGCCTTGGTTGCTCTAGGCGCATCAATACACTGAACTGCAGTAGCCAAGTCGTTGGCCATCACATCCTCAAACGGCACACATCCTTCGATAAGCTTATACAAAACCGCACCCACCGCGTAACAGTCAGACTGAGGGGTCGCAGAGAAGCCCTTCCAAATCTCCGGTGCCATATAATCCGGCGTTCCCTCAATCAGTCTAGGTCCCCTTTCTGTTCCGGTAGCATCGATATCCGCGGTCACATCAATCTCAGACGTCATGTCCTTAGATGAATCCCCAAGCCCCTCAGCCAGAACTGGCGGGAATCGGCGACTAGTTCTCGGAGGGATACAGAGAGATCCGACCTTAAGAGAGTGAGTCATCGTCGAAAAACATGAGCCGCGATAAACCGACAAGCCAAAATCAATCAACTTTGGCACTCCATGCCTTGTAAGCAATATATTACTTGGCTTGACATCACCATGCACCACTCCTCGTCGGTGACACGCAACCAATCCCCGCACTACCCCCAAGCTAAGAGAGAGCGCTTGTTCTAGCGCTAAGGGAGCTTTTATAGCGGAGAGCGGCCCACCAGATATATACTCCAAGACAAGATATCGCATCTCATCAAGCCGGCCAGCTCTATAGATAGCTGCAATATTGCGATGCTGCACTCGAGCAATAGCTCGAGCCTCCTTCACAAATTGCTGGTCCTGATATGGGGAGTTTTTGTCCCGGCGCAAGAACTTGATCGCAACATGGCGATCCAATAATGGATCGTGTCCAAGAAAAACCTGGCCGGTGTATCCCTCGCCCAGCTCGCCATAAACCTGATATCCATCAAGAACCTCCGGTATAGACCGACCGGTCATCTAGCTACTCCCGCTCAGCTCACCATCACTCATAGACACTTGCCTCCCCTTTGATACATTCGGTGAACAAGGGATACTATTGAGACGAGATCGCCAAACACTAGCAGGCGGCCATCGGAAAAGTGGGATGGCCTGCTAGAGCACCACTCAGTTTGAACCACCTGGTTTACTACAGCAGAAATCACTTGGGTTGAACTCAAGTTCCTGCTTCTACGCCGGGCTATGTCCCGCTGCGCGACCCCTTGTTGATTCTTACAGAAGCAATTCAAGTGGGCTTTGCTGTATTACTGGTATTTCAAACCGATTGTTGCTCTTATCTAATGCCTAAAAATCAAACGCCATTATTGAATTATGGGTAGCACAAACAGACGATCGCAAAGAACTAACCCGGGTAAGATAAGTGTCCGCAAAAAACCCTGCCACAGTGACCTTCGAGGAGTAAAACTTCTTATCTTCTTCATCTGCAGCCAGGCGCTCAAGAGCAATCTTCGCCCCCTTGAGCAAGTAGTACCCAGACACCGTTATGCCCCACATCTCAAGATATGGCCTAGACCCCGCCCCTAGAGCGGTCGGATTTCGGGTACTCTCTGCAACTATCCAACGCGTAGCCTCGTCTATGGCCCCTATCGCCTCTTTGAGATGCTGCAGAAAAGGCTTCAACTCGGTTGAATCTTCGTGGTCACGGATAAATTCAGCAATCTCCGCAAGCAATTCATCCGCAGCCTCACCCTTGTCACGCGCGACTTTCCTATAAACCAAGTCTGCCGCCTGAATGCCATTAGTTCCTTCATAAATTGGTGCAATCCGGGCATCACGGAGATGCTGAGCGGCTCCTGTTTCTTCTATGTACCCCATTCCGCCATGTACCTGAACTCCCATGGACGCCACTTCACAGCCATTATCCGTACACCACGCTTTTACGATCGGCGTCAGAAAGTCGACCCGACGTTGCCAACCGGCTCGGCGTTCAGGATCTTTGTCACGCTTAGCACGATCAAGAACACCCACCGCTACATACACCAACGACCGTCCAGCTTCGGTGAGCGCCCGCATAGAAAGTAACATGCGCCGCACATCGGGATGCTCAATGATGGCCACTGGCGCCCCGTTAGGGTCGCTCACAGAGCGCGACTGTACCCGGTCTTGAGCAAACGCGAGCGCTTGATGGTAGGCTCGAGCACTGATCGCCACCCCCTGCAGTCCCACCGCAAGCCGAGCGTTGTTCATCATAGTGAACATCATTCGGATTCCGCTTTGGGGTTCACCCACCAAGTAACCTACCGCGCCATCAGTGCGCTCCCCAAAGGCCATTGTACAAGTGGGGCTAGCGTGAATGCCCATCTTAGACTCGATAGACACACACGCTACATCATTGCGATCACCGAGTTCACCAGTCTCTTTGATCTGATATTTAGGAACAATAAAGAGCCCCAAACCCTTGGTGCCCTCTGGTGCATCCGGCGTACGGGCTAACACCATATGGATGATGTTTTCAGCCAGCTCATGGTCACCATAAGTAATAAAGATCTTCTGGCCGCTAATACGATAGGTCCCATCTGGTTGACGTATGGCCTTCGTGCGCACTGGACCAAGATCTGAGCCCGCCTGAGGCTCAGTCAGATTCATCGTGCCCGTCCATTCCCCGGAAATAAGTTTTGTCAGAAACGTCTGTTTTTGCTCAGTGGTTCCATGAGCTTCCAATAACTCCACCGCCCCTTGGTTAAGCATTGGACAAAGACCAAAGGCCATGTTCGCCGCGTGCAGCATTTCCTGAACGCCAAACGCCACCGCCCAAGGTAGCCCCTGACCTCCCCATTCGGGGTCGAAAGGCAGGCTATTCCACCCACCGTCGCGATACTCAGCATACGCTTCAGCAAAGCCTTGAGGCATCGAAACCCCGTCTTCACTCCATTTCGCATGAGCGATATCTCCCACATGGTTGAGTGGCGACAGCACCTGAGCAGCAAGCTTAGCAGCCTCACTCAGTACTGCTTCCACCATGTCCGGGGTCGCTTCTTCATAGCCACGCAGCTTACGAAGCTCTTCAAGCTCAACAAGGGTTTCAAGAACAAAGCGCATATCACGGACAGGCGCTACATAAGGTATATCAGCCACTAGGTTACTCCTCTACTCATATGAATGACTATTCATGACTAAGTCGCGCAAGGGCAATCGACAACGTGAAGTAGTCGACTTGTTACCTCTCGCGGCGACAAAGCAGAGGGGGACAAACCCGGACAAATGGCTGATATACTTAAGTATTCAGCATTAGCGAGCTGCGCTCTCTCTGCGTTCAGCCGCCGAGGAGTCACCAAATTCGACGATAGTACCATCGACAATAGTTAGTATTTTTAAAGATTTTGACGCGTCAGAGGCCCCCGCAAAACTTGTTTGGCCGGTCACCCCTGGATAGGCATCAACGGCCAGAAGCGCTTGTCTTAGAGCCTCTCGAGTTGTTGGCTGGTCCCTCTCAAGTATCTGCCTAATCAGGCGAGCCGAATCGTAGATAAGGGCCTCAGGATACAAGTTCGGACTTCGCCCAAACCGAGCCCGGTAAGCTTCAACAAACTGGGCGGTTCGCTCATCGGTGGACTTTGCAAAAAAGCCATCGGTAAATACCGCATTCTCGACCGTGCGCCCCGTACTCTCCGTAATACGTGCAGAGTTCCAGCCACTGGCACCAAGTAGCGTGACTACCTTGGGCAAGCGACCGAGGGTCCGTTCGATGATCTTTAGCCGCTGAGGGTCTTTCTCTACAATAATATCTTCCGCCGCTAACGCTGCTGCGATCATACGAACGTTACGAGCATAATCCGGTATGAAGAGGGCATCAAAGTCGATCAGCGGCTTGAGACTCTTCCGCACATTTCCTTCGCAGCGAGACTGACGGTAGGGGTCCGGCTGCGCTTCACATTCTTTGATCGCCTCGAGGTAGTCATCGCGTCGGTTAAGCTTGAAGCGCCCAACCAATCGCTTCACTTCGGTAGAGAAGGTTGTGGCGGTGTGATCATATGACTCAATGCCCTGAATCGTCCCTCCTCGAGCTAATACTTCGTCCCAGAAAAAATCCCGAAGCTCTTCGCCATATGGGTGACGAGGATGCAAAATCGCAAAACGCTCAAAATTCATCACCTCCATAACGTGCTTCACCAGCGCCTTAGCCTGAGCCTGATTGGTCACTCCATTGCGAAAGATCCACGAACCAACCCTAGAAATATCTTCTACCGCACTGATCGTGAGCAAAGGGGTTTCCAGTCGTTGAGCGGCGGCGGCCGCTGCCCGTGACTCAGAGCGAAAGATCGGTCCCAGCAACACTATAGCGTTGTCCTCCACAACCAACGACTCCACCACATCGGCAGCCACTCCCTCTTCCCCACGAGTATCTTTGATCACCACCCGAACATTGGCCCCACGGAAGGCTAGCTCCAGGGCCTGCCGAGCAAAGCGACCAAACGCCGATCGGGGTCCCGTAAGAGGGAGTAGAACCCCTATCGTTTTGGGCTTCACTCGCTCCATGGACCGCAAGCGGCGGATTTGGTGAGTCACTCGAGAGACGTACAATCCGTTGGGATACGTCTGACGATAAGTATTTAGAGTGCTTTCTGCAGACGCTAGCGCACGAGCATGTAGCTGTAGCAACGCTAATTTAAATAGGAGGTGCTCATGCGGAAACCGACTCGGTTGGGTTTGCTCAAGAAGCGCCTCCAGCCTATCGATTTGGATCCCGCCTCCATCAATCAGATCAAGGATCTGAACATCATAGGCCTCTAGGTTGTCCGAATCCTTCTCTTTGCTGCGGGCATCGAGCAACCAATATACCGCTTGGAGGGGTTGGTTGGCTTCTAGGGCCGTCTCCACCGCATCTTCTGCAATCTGCAGACGATCTCCCGAAGAATTAGCTCGGTCGAGCTCTTTACGAAATGCGTCGGTGACGTCTATTTGAACACCACGTCGCCCGTTCACCTCCCGCTCATCTGCGGAACCGTAGCGCCGCTGATTCCGGGATTGGCTAGCGCACCCAATATCCGCCAAAGACACGAAGGCGCCACAGAGAACAACAGTGCACCATGGGTGGGAAGAGCCGCTCCATCTCATGTGCCTCCGTCTTTAGGCCGGCTACACAAGATTTCGCAAGGGAACGCGATGACCACCGTACGGCAGAATCCCCATGAGTCGGGCAGTTTTGATCGCTTTGGCTAGCTTTCGCTGATTCTTGGCGGTCACTCCAGACACTCGCCGAGGAACAATCTTTCCCCGTTCGGTAATAAACCGAGACAGTATCTGCGCGTCGCGCCAGTCGATCTTCAAGGTCTTGTCGAGTACAAACGGATCCACCTTGCGCTTAGCAGCGCCGGCAGCTGCTGCCCCTCGGCGAGAAGGTCGACGTAAGCTCTTTTCGTTGATTCGATCGTTCATGAATTTATACGTTCTGTTTGAAGGCTGACCAGCCTTTGCGGCTCAAGGTTCGCAAAGCTCGAACAGACACATTCATACGGACGTACATGCCTTTCTCGGGATCCCAGATCCTCTTACTTCGAATATTTGCTTTACGAACGGTGCGCGTCTTCCGGTTGGAATGGGAAACTAGGTTTCCGCTCATGCGGGCCTTTCCCGTTAACTGACACTTAGCCATGCTCTGATCCCCAAAGGATGCCGAAGGTCACCCTACCGGCAAGGGGGCCGCACTTAACACGTCTCTTGAGGATCGGCAAGTGTCAGTCTCTACCACAGTGAGCCGGCACGCACCCGCCGAGAATCTTCTTGGTCAGAGCCTCCTATCGCGTACCAACTTCTGCATTCATGGCATGGTGAGTCATGAGAATTTCCCGATTGGGACTGACGGTCGCCCTAGGTGTAAGCATATGGAACACCTCAGCGTCAGCTAAGGCCGTTGAGCCTACGATGTACATCCCCGCCCATGCCCCACTGGTCATGGTGATTCGTTCGCCACTTACCGCCCTCAATCGCCTGGACACCATCGGTCGCGCTGCTGGAATTATTTCGCCCTCCGAAGAGGGCAATTTTATCCTCAAGCAAGTGCACACAATCGTCCCAGAGTTAGGTGATCACGTGGATCTTAGCCAACCTATCTGGGCGGCAGCGCTAGTCACCGATCTTGCCGTTCAAAAGAGCGTTCCGGTGGTGATCATACTGAAAAGCAAAGGCAAGGGCCTCCCCAAGATTCCTAAAATGGCGAACATGGAGCTCCGATCCGAAAGTGGCTGGTTGATCGCCACTACCCCGGGCACAACAGAGTTCAAGGCTCACAAAAACCACTTTTCGCCGCCGTCCGAGATTGAAGAGATCAAGGCTCGAGGGGACATCATTCTCTATACTCGAGCACATGACATAGCGCTCAATCAGGGTGATGCGGATAAACACCTTGCAGAAGTCCTCAGCCCTCTGATTGACGGGACAACTATCACTGGCATCTCATTGGCTGAAAACGGACTCGAAATATTATCCCAATCCCTGGTGGACTCTCAGGAACACCGAAAAGTTATTGCAGACTTAGCCCAAGCAGAACGCAAGAGACAGACGCGCCCAATCCTCACTGGTCTCCCTTCATCTAACTATCTTTTCATCACGGGCTTTGATACTGACACTCAAGCGAGCCGCAAATATCTCAGCTATGTTGCCGAACACTCACTAAGTCTGTTCACGGAATTCGTGAATAGGATGATCAACGCATCAGATCCGACCGCTGATGGCCCCCATTCCGCCACCGACCACGCACACGACAGTAACAGGCAAAAGCTTATCAAAATAACTGAGCTCGCCGAGCGCACCCTGGCAGTCATTTTTGATCCCCCTGCACTTGACTGCCCCCGTATGACCATCGGAGTTCAGGCGAATACAGCCAGCGAGGCGATCACTCTTGAAAGTGCCATCAGCTGCGAAAACACCAAACAGCTCGCCGGCAGAACCGAAGAACAAGCCAAAGCACTCACAGCGATATTTCGAAGTGCTCTAGACGTTGTGTCCCCCAAAAAATCGCCCTCAAACCACGCTAATCCGGTCACGACAACTCCGGACTTTCGTATCGATTTCGCAAAAAAAACCTCCACCCGCTATGAAATCAAGCTCCTTTCCAAGGAGTTAGATCTACCTCAACAGGCCAACCATCCGCTTGTTTTGTCCATCCTCAGCAAAAAACAAGCCTCGCTGAGCTACGGGATCCAACCTCAACAACAGAAGGCGCTCGATGCCGCGGCTACCCAAGACAAGGCAATTGAACTCACAGCCCCCAAAGTGCTCCTCAAGCACCGAAATTCGGAGAGCTATTTTCAGCCATGGTCCTTAGTTGTCGATTTTCTTCCCAAAGAAATGGGCATGCTTGGCCCACTCTTACAGCTACTCCCACCAATTACACTCGCGACACGCAATGAGCTGGATGGCTCTTTGGTCGTACAGATGTGGGTACCAGAAAAGATCCTCCAGGCGGGAATATTAGCCGGCAGTGCGGCGGCTATGCAGCAATAGCCCCTCCATCAACTCAAGTTGAGTCTACCCTGGTCGATACCTCAAAATAACAGGGGCTTAACTCCGCTCCGGAGCTCATGAGTGTGACCACGCTCCCGCGTTCGCGAACTCAGGGTTCGTTTGGTATACTTAGGTCCTTTCAACGACTATGAAACACCGCATGTGCAATATGCGTCACCTACACTGGGTCACCTTACTCGTAGCTCCGGTGGTCGCGCTATCATGCCGCTCCCAGGTTGAAGGCGACTTTGACTTCCCCAATCTTGTGATCGAAGCCCAGCCCCCGGCCTTGGTCTCGGTATCCTTTCGCCTACTAGTCGCTGAAACCGGTGAACCAGAGCCATATCTTCAGCTGCAGGATTTTGAGCTTCTCGAGGACAACGCCCCCATCAGCCCCACCGAAAGCCAGGTACAACTGGTTCAACGGGCTCGAGCCTTCAAACAAGAAGCGGTGATCATGCTCGATTTCAGTGCTAGCGTAGTGAGGGGTGACTTTGATGCGGTCATAAATGCAGCTAGTCGACTCGCCACTAAGTTGTCAGAGACGTCTGCGGTCGCCGTCTATTACTTCGATGGACGCGTATCACCTACACAAATAGCTACATTCAGCGACCCGGATCCGGACCTAAAAATTGAGTCTTTCAGAGATCACGATCTCATAGATAGTTCCACCAATCTTCGCGGAGCTATTACCAGCGGCTTGACTATTTTAGATGAGCGACAGAGAAACCATGAAAAGATAGATGGACTCGATCCCAATCTATATAGTGGCTCACTGGTTATATTTACTGACGGCACGCACAATGCTGGAGAAACCGGCGGGTACCCATCCGAGCGCACAACCCTCAATACAGTCGATCGGTCGCCTCATGCTTTGTTTACTGTCGGCGTCGAAGGGGAGGTCAATATCAACTTCCTGGAAACTATTGGTCGAGATGGCTTTGAACTCGTCAACCCCAATGGTAACCTCGAAGACGCTTTTAGTCGGCTCAGCACAACCTTCGCTAATTTTGCCAACAGCTTTTACACCATCGCCTACTGCTCACCCAGCCGAGCTGGTGAACACAGCTTCTCTATTCGGATCAAAGAGCGACGAAACCTTAGAGGTGAAGCTATCCTTCACTTCGATGCTGACGGCTTCTCAGCCGGCTGTGACGAGTCACTCATCGACAAACGCTTCCCTCCAAAGTAGAGCGCGCACATAATACCTCAAAGACCACCTCTTGATCCCCAAAGGGTTTCTCCAGCAGGTTCCCCACTTGCCAAGCAGCGAGGGGGAGCCGGCAAGGCAGCTACAAGAACTTGAACTCAGTCCAAGCCATGTTGAACGTACTCAACATCTCCAATCTCATAGTACAGGCAAAACCCCTCTCCGGCTTTGCGGACCGGACTCTATCTGGCTAGGGCGTATATGCTAAGCCTGACAGTCTTTTCGCGGGGAGTCCGCGAACTGATGGCTAGCCTCCATATTCCGAAGCACGAGAACACCCCTTCAAGAAGATAAGTCTTTACCGAGTTCAGCAACACGACTAGGGCGGGATGTACCGGGCCGAGGGGCCCAAAAGGGTGAGGAAGCCACCGGACCCTCACACACACAGGACACAAGTCAGAACGCGGTCCGGAGCTTAAAGACACGCCCTAGCTAAGACATATTTACTTTCGGCCTGGTCTATTCGGCTAGATATCCGGTAACCTGCGGTCCCCCTCATATAGCAAGACCACTTGAATTGATTCTTAGAGAATCAGCAAAGGGTCGCGCAGCGGGGCGCTGCCCCGCAAAGAAGCAGAAACTTGGGTTCTACCTAAGTGATTTCTGCAGTATCGGGAGCCTCCCGGTCAGTCGGTTTGGACAGCGTCCCTCAAACTCAGGATACTCAATCAAATAAGTGACTTAACAAGACTTCCTCACCGGTACTAAAGCCAGGCTCAAACCTAAAAGACCCGGGTAATATCTTCCGACTGAAAATGTTCGTCCTCATCCATTTCGCCCTGCTGGAGGGTTAAGACCCGCTTTTTATAGGTCGCTAGAAGATGGCGATCATGGGTCGCGACCATAACCGTTGTCCCTCGGGCATTCGCTTGCTCCAAAAGCTCTAGTATCACCGGAGTCAGGTCCGCATCTAGATTACCCGTGGGTTCGTCAGCCAGCAAAATCACTGGATCGTTGACCAAAGCCCGAGCAATAGCCACTCGCTGTTGCTCCCCACCCGATAGTTTTGGGGGTAGTGTGCGCGCTTTGTGAAGTAGTCCCAGTGCACCCAGTGTTTGTGTGACTCTACGCTTAATACTTCGATCCGGCATACCTACTACATGAAGCGCATAAGCCACATTCTCAGCCACCGTCTGGGTAGGGACCAGTTTAAAATCCTGAAAAACCACCCCAATCTCTCGGCGTAGCTGGGCCAGAGCCCACCCATGCAGGTGACTCATATCTCGATTGTTTACGTACAACTGGCCACGGGTTGGCCGCTCTGCCCCAAACAATAACCGGAGTAAAGTTGTTTTGCCCGCCCCTGAGGCTCCGGTCAGGAAGACAAATTCCCCCTTCTGCAAAGCGAACCTAACATCTTTCAAGGCTGGGCGGTCTCCAGCATCATAAACCTTGGTTAACTGGAAAGCCTGTATCACCACCGCTCCACAAACAACATTCACCTTACCAGCTCACGCTGAACATCAGCACCGGAAAGCAGATTGCTTTCTTATGCTTGTGGGCAAGTCAGCAAGAGTCAAGCAAACACAACGCACCTAACGCATCATCTCAAACTACCCAGTGACCACCAACCAGCACATACGACCGTAAACAACAGAAACCAGTTGAGTTGAAACCAGCCGGAGACACTGTAGGTGTAAGTATGGCATACATCAGTACTAACAGGCGCCCTGTGTATCACGCTTCATAAAGAAGCAAAACTCACATGATTCGATTCATGGGAGCTGAATCGGAGTAATATACCGCCGAATCTTCTTGCATGGACGTGATCAGCCACTTCTTGCAGCTTCCAGACACCGGATTTGGTGTATTTGGCCTGGATGCTGACGGCAGGTTGCTTCCTCAAGCGTCTGAGAGTTCAAAGCAACTTCTCAGGGAACCTCTAACGACTGGAGAAATATGGCCACTTCCGGACTGCATTGACCCAGTCGCCGGGGGCATCATCGCGGTTGATGACAAATGGGTTGAACTTCGGCCTCTCAATGGCCCAGCCAACATCAGATTATGGTCAACCAAAGACATTACCGCGTTGGTAGAGACTGACAAGGACCTCCAAACTACCCGTTGGTTGCTCAAACTAGCTCCGCAACGTCATCAGGCCCTAACCTTTGTCGAGAGGGAACTAAGCCAACTCGCTCACCTGCATGAAGCCCCCCCGAAGACGCTTCTCGCACGCATCGCCCGCATCGAGGCTCAGGCCACCTGCTATCAAATGACTGCGCTGATTGAGGCATGCCAACTAGCTGTCAGTCCGGAAGGAATCCTCCAACACGGAAGCAAGCTTCGCCAGGCTTTAGAAGATATCTTGCTTATCAACCTACAATTCTCAGAAGAAGACCATCGAACCCAAATCAACTCCGAAGCCACGGTAGACATAGATGTTATCCAGAAGACATTTCAGCTGATGTGCAAACGACTAGCCCGTCCTGCAAAACTTGTGGTGGGTGGTAAACCAGAGCATGGCCATGCCCCATTGGCACCAGCGATCATCCCATTGTTGGAAAACGCATTAATCCATGGCTTTGGCTCCCTCCATGGTCAAAAAACCCCCACGGTCTGGCTATACTTTATCGTACATGACGATCACTGGGCCGTGAGTATCAAAGACAATGGCTCCGGTCTCGCCGTGAGCCAACTTCAACAGCGAACTTTAGACTCCGGAAAGCTTAGTGTCGACCAACTCAAGAGACTTAAACCCCACGAACATTTAGCTCTTGTCTTTATCGCTGCAAGTTCACCCGCCGGGTCGGGCTTTCTTCACCAACTGCGATCGGGTCTCACGCCTCTTGGAGGGAACATTGAGCTACGCACCGAACCTGGTCTGAGCACCACAGTTATCCTCCGATTGCCGCGATGAACCATGACCGTTAGCCGGCTATCCTTGGTTAGTCTCGCTTGCAGCACACCCTAGCAGCCGGTTATTCTACAGCAGATATCACTTGGGTTGAACCCAAGTTCCTGCTTCTACGCGGCGCTGTGCCCCGCTGCGCGACCACTTGTTGGTTCTTACCGAATCAATTCAAGGGGGCTTTGCTGTACAGCAGAAATCCTACCTCTCGCACTATATACTTGCTGGGACAAATCAACTGGCGGCCAAAAGCCGTAAGAACCGGCGAAGGGCGTCGACGCCAAATCATTCGGTGGTAGGAAGTTCAACTCCCGTTTCCGGCAAACTGGAGCTCATACAACTGATGGTAAAGTCCCTTCATACCGAGCA
>JAHQVK010000038.1 GCA_019634385.1 Myxococcales bacterium
ACTGGAACCGGCATCGCGATCGGCTTGTTTGACCTCAAAAGCAACCGACCCGGCGTCGGTGGTATTATGTTGCGCGACACTCTGTACGGCACCAACCAGGCTTCCAATGGAAGCCCCTAGCGCCAAGTCCTCACCCTCTCCACCATTTAGAGCTACGATACCACCAACGGTGAGCCCTACAAGACCACCGAGGAGCGTGCCGTACAGAGTGTCGCGCAACATAATACCACCGACGCCGGGTCGGTTGCTTTTGAGGTCAAACAAGCCGATCGCGATGCCGGTTCCAGCGCCGACCAGGGCACTTATGCCGGTGGTGGTAAGAAAAAGGGTGAGATCATCATCGCTGTCCGAGTTCCGAATAACGAGATAGCTAGCGCTTAGACCAAGGAGCGCACCGGTGCCCATTCCCCTAAATCCATAGGTGATGACTGAGGGGGTCTTGTTGGTGTCCACACCAAACATGCCAGCAGCGTGTGCTGCTGTGGGAGCGGTTATCCCTACAAGAGAACATGCAACACCCACGAGTGCACCGAGTCGCGAATTGTGGCTCATTGCCAGGGAGGGTAGCAAACCACACTGAGACTGAATAGAGGGTGCTCTGAGCCACAGCTGGTGACTATTTGAGATCACCTACGCAAAATCTATGACGGTATGATTTCACGGCTGGTGGGAGAAAGTACTTCCCCATCCGATGTTGTTTGCCGAAGTGAACGAGGAGTGACGTCACGAATGGTTGACTCGAGAGCATCCAAAATATCCGCTTTCCAGCTGACGGAAGTGTAGACGAGACTCACCTCTCTGACTGGGGTTTTGCCAGAGAATGGGCGAATTTGTGCAAGACTAACCGATCTCGGTAGAACTCTTACATAGGTTTCTGGGAACAGGCTATATCCACCGGAGGCATCTATCAGATGCCGGAGGGTCTCGAACCCCCCCGCGGCAAAGGCTACGTTGGGGGGATGGGGCCGATGACCACCCAGGCCACAAAAATGAACTACTTGCGTGCGTACACAATGTCCATCTTCAAGCAGCCATACTTTGGTTGGTTGCAGTTCCTGAGTAGAAACCTCTTCGTGCTCGAGGATGCTTTCGTTCGGATGAGAATAGATATAGAAAGGGTCATAGAATAGATGTCGTTCTCGGATATTCGTTTCTTTAAGGGGGGTGGCAAGAAGTCCCGCATCTAAGCGATGGGAGCGCAGATCATCAATAATGTCTTCGGTGGGGCGTTCGTAGAGAGTGAGGGTGACTTGAGGATACTGCTCAGAAAACGGCTGGAGGAACCATGGGATTACGTACGGTGCAAGGGTGGGGATGACGCCTAAAGCAAAGTGGCCCATCACCGTTTCGCTCCCCGCTTGGGCCGCTACCAAGAGCTGCTCGTATGCAGAAATGACCTGGCGAGCATGCTCGATGATAGGTAAGGCCTTAGGAATCACTGCGACCGGTTTTTGATTTCGGTCAAAGATCTCGAGGCCTAGCTCGTTTTCCGCCTTTTGAATCTGCGCGCTTAGTGTGGGCTGTGCAACGCGACATTCCTCCGCAGCTCGGCCGAAATGCCTGGTGCGAGTTACGGCTAAAATATACTGAAGCTGGCTGAGTGACGGCATCTCACCTCCCTGATAGCGAGGGCCCTATAGTATGGTCAATACGCTCTAGACAGTGGGGAGACAAGGGAATAAATATGAGGTTTAATGTCGTACATCCGCCTAAAACTCCCCATAACTTTGGCGGGCCCTTTGCTTGGGATTGCGGTGGTGGTCATGCTCTTAGTTTGGGGGACGAGAGCGGCATGGATAGACTTTGAACAAGAGCAGCGTAATCGCTTACTTCTTTACACGATTCTAGAACTGGGACTAGAGACTGCCTCCGCCCTTGTAGACCCCGTAGTTGGGCCTCTTGATCATAGAATAACTGTCATCCAGGATCAGCTCGAAGAGAGAGTAGAACATATCGCCGTCCTAGCCGGCCCCTCGCAGTTTGCTCTGGTGACAGATCTGTATGGACACGTGATGGAGGTGCTGACCGATGTTGAGTTGGCGTTAATGCGTCATCCCCGGCAAATGTTGGTGGCGTTGGATCAGACGCGTGCGCTCCCGCGAATTCAGGAGGTAACCACTCGTTCTGTACGTTCAACGCGTCAAGTACTCGCACAACTTGAGACCGATGAGCGGGGATGGCTAGCCACCGATTTTGTTATAGCTACGAGTCTGTCTATTACCCTCTTGTTGGGGGTGGGGCTCATCAGCTGGCACTCCCAGGTGTTCTTTCACATGAACCTGCAAGAGCTTGTGGTTGCTCTTGAGCAGGCCCTTGTTGACTCTCGTTCCCGATATGAGCTCGATGAGACGTCCATGCCTTTCCGCTCCTTGCTTACCCGGGTTCGGGGGCTGGTTCAACAGTTGGTGGCCAGGGTAGATGCGGATCGACGCAGTCTCACGGAAACGAACTATGTTCTCCAGGAACAGATCGGTATGAACCAGACGATGGAGGTCGAACTTCATCGACGCAATGAGGAGCTGGAGCGGCTCAATGCCGAGCTGCTGGAAGAAAATGTTCGCCGTCGCCGACTTTTTGCCGATCTTGGTCATGAACTGCGAACACCGATTTCGGCGGTCCGGGGGGAAGCTGAAGTTGCTCTTCGAGTTCACCATCCAGATGTGGGTATGCTCAGGGAAGCGCTAGCATTAATTGTTGATCAAACGGAGCATACAGCGAAGTTGCTCGACGACTTATTGGTGCTAGCCCGTGAAGAGTCTTCTGATCTTCCCCTCGCTTGTCATCCGGTGGATGTGGTTCATGTTGTGAGCCAAGCACTAGATTTTGTGCACCCCCTTATGGCAGAGCGCCAACTTAGGTGCGACAAGCAGCTTCCTGACGGTAGGCCGGAGGTCATGGGGGACACCAGACGAATGGTTCAGGTCCTACTGGTGCTATTGGACAATGCGTGTCGGTATACGCCGGTGGGTGGATGCCTACGGGTCCATTTGGTTGTTCAACCGAAGCGGTTGGTTTTGACCGTAGAGGATGAAGGACCAGGGATACCAGAAGATGAATTACCGCATATCTTTGACCGATTTTTCCGGGGACGGTTGGCTCAAGATGCCCGGCCTGAGGGTTCAGGCTTAGGTCTTTCTGTGGCACGAGCTTTGGTTCGGCGACACGGTGGTCAGCTCAATATTGAGAGCCACCCCGGTAGTGGTACTCGGGCGTACATAGTTATGCCTCGTTGGCAGACACCAGTGTGAGTAGGTATTATCTCAAACCATGATCAGTACAGCAAAGACCCCTTGAATGGATTCTGTAAGACTCAACAAGGGGTTGCGCAGGGGGGCCCGGCGTAGAAGCAGGCCCTTGGGTTCAACCCAAGGGATATCTGCTGCATAGGGTTATGGGCTTGGTATCGGTATCGGTTAGTGCCGTATGTGAGTAGTTATTGCCTCAAACCATAATGGATATAAGGTCATTGGCTTGGTGTGGGTGAGTGCCGTAAAGAGTTACTACCGAGGAGATCGGTGTGGGTCGAATCAGCATCCGTGAAGGTCGGGCGTAAGTCGAATCAGCATCCGTGAAGCTCGGGTGTCAGTCGAACCGGCATCCGTGAAGATCGGGCGTGAGTCGAGTCAGCATCCGTGGAGGTCGGGCGTGAGTCGAATCTTAGTCGTCGAGGATGACCCTCGAATTAGGCGCTTTATTGATAAGGGATTAAAAGCCGAGGGATACCAGGTGGAGGAGGTCACGGATGGCGAAGAGGCGCTGATCGTGGGGACGGAGGAGCGATTCGATCTCATCCTTCTTGATTTGAGTCTCCCTCGTCGAGACGGGTTGGAGGTTTGTCGTTGCTTACGCGCAGACGGGGTACGGACCCCCATTTTCATGTTGACCGCGCGGGGTGAAGTTGAGCACCGGGTTGAGGGGCTCAGGGCTGGTGCTGATGATTATTTGCCGAAGCCGTTTGCATTTGAAGAGCTCTTGGCCCGGGTTGAAGCCATCCTTCGGCGTCCCAATAGTTATGAGTCACCAACGCCTCGGATAATGGTGGGACCGCTGGTCTTGGATCTTGAGAATCACGTGGCGGAACGCGATGGTGAGATCATCCCCCTAACCCCCAAGGAGCTCGCGCTGTTAGAATTACTGATGAGCGTGCCGGGAAGGACGCTCAGTCGTACCCGAATAATGGAAAAAGTGTGGGGGCTTCACCAGGATTCCATGACCAATGTCGTAGAGGTATGTATTCGCCAATTGAGAAAAAAGATAGATGAAGGACGAGCAACTCGGATGATCATTACCGTGAGGGGTTACGGGTATAAAATGAGCGACGACTTGGAATTACCGTCCCTTTAATTTCTGGAGATGGGTAATAGAGGGGCTATACCCCGCTTCGCGACCCCTTGTTGATTCGTAGAGAATCAAATCAATGCTCTTTGCTGTAGCTGGATAGTAGCGTCTGCTTTGAGTATGTCACTCATAGTACCGGTTCGGATTACTTGTTTGGGTATTGTACCAGCAGAGGATATTTAGTATTGCCTACAGCAAGGTGTGCTATACTTGGGATGATATTATTAGTTCTCAATGTGCCGAATAGATGATGTCCTGTGCCTTAATTGTACAGCAAAGACCCCTTGTTGATTCTATAAGAATCAACAAGGGGTCGCGCAGCGGGCCATAGCCCGGCGTAGAAGCAGGAACTTGGTTCAACCAAGGGAATTCTGCTGTATATCTATTCTTATAGACTATATGGCGAAGGATATGCCATGAAACTATGAGTCTAGGGCGTGTCTTTAGCTTCTGGCTGCGGAGATGACGCCGCATCCCGCGTGTGTGAGGGTTCGGCCCGGAGGGAGGGTTCCGGATGTACTGGACCGAGGGGCCCGAAAGGGTGGCGTAGTCACCGACCTCTCACACACGCGGGATACAAGTCAAAACGCGGTCCGGGGGGTAAAGACACGCCCTAGCAGCCTGTTGATCTAGCCCTGCACGCATCTATCGGCCGGTCTTTCCGTGAAACGTCCTGACCACAAGAAGTCTCTCCTCGGTCGCGTACCGCCAGGTACGCTCGCCTCGTCGTC
>JAHQVK010000039.1 GCA_019634385.1 Myxococcales bacterium
TGATCCGCGAAGTATCTTTTCCGGGGAACGCTCCGGATGAAGAGGGCGCATACCGGGCGTATGCAACCGATGAAAGGCGCAGCCGGTCCAGACGTTCCCCGGAAAAAGGACCAGCGAAGCGCCTAACTCACTTTTCCGATGGCCTGCTAGGTCAGCGGGCTGTGGCTAGCCTCTCTCCGAGTTCAAACACGTCATTGGCAATACAATAGTTAAGTTCCACGAGAACCCTAAACGAAGGGCCTATATGGCGTGTCTTTAAACTCCGGACCGTGTTTCGCGGGGCATAGTCCCGCGGAACAGCAGGAACCTTGGTTCAACCCAAGTGATTTCTGCTGTAACTCGTTTCCCATATTTGTGAGTGGCCGGTGGCTTCGCCACCCCTTTCGGGCTCCTCGGTCCGGTACATCCAGTACCCTTCCTCCGTGTCCGACTCTTCACACACGCGCGATACGGCGTCATCTCTCCCTTCGTGGTCGACCCCTCACACACGCGGGATTATGGCCGTCATCTCCGCAGCCGGAGGTTAAGGACACGCCCTAGAAAGCCCGGTGGAGTGGAATCTAGGAGTTTAGGAGCTGATTATATTTGGGAGGGGTTCTGGAACTTTTTGATGAGGGCTTTTTCTACTGCTTTGCTTACATAGTGGGATACCGTTCCACCATTGGCGGCAATCTCTTTTACAAGGGAGCTCGAAACGTAGACATGAGAGTGCTCAGTCACCAGAAATGTTGTCTCTACTTCTGGGGAGAGGTCACGATTGGCGAGGGCTAACTGGAACTCATATTCGAAATCGGTCAGAACCCTCAGGCCTCTAACGATCACCCCGGCACCAAGCTGGGTGCAGAAGTTTATAAGGAGACCAGAAAACGATTGAACTTCTACATGCTTCAGGTGGGCGACAGACTGTCTGAGCAATGCGGTTCGTTCGTCTATGGTGAACAGACTGGAGGACGTTTTTTTGGCATTGAAGCCAATGGCCAGTGTTACCCGATCATACAATCTGGCCGCGCGTTCAACGATGGCAGTATGTCCCAGAGTTATGGGGTCGAAGCTGCCCGCATAAACGGCGTGTCGGTAGTTGAGATTCTTGTCATGGTGTGCGTCGACCACAGGAGCGTTCATGTGCACGGATCATCGAACAAAACAAGAACCGGTTGACGGAAGACGCTGAGGACGTGGTAGAGCGCCTGTTGCTTATGGCGCTGGCTGATTTGAAAATGAAAATCGATGATCTTCGAGAGCGCACCGAAGCGCTTCGGGGGTACCTTTGACGTTGAGGGCAAGCAGGCACGGGTTGCAGAGTTGGAGGCGATGGCCGCTCAACCAGATTTTTGGAATGACCACGAACGGGCCCAAAAGCTCAATAAAGAGCGAGTGTCTTTGGAGACCTCGATCAACCATGTTGTGGAAGTTGAGAACTCTGTTGAAGAGGCAGAAGTCCTCTACGAGCTAGCAATGGAAAGCGATGACAACTCCGTCGAAGGAGAGATCGTATCCATTGTAACTAAAACAACGTCCGAATTGGGCCGGATGGAACTCCGTCGGATGATGTCGGGTGAATATGATCACTGTAATGCGGTCATGACCATTCAGGCCGGTGCGGGGGGTACCGATGCTCAGGATTGGGCGGAGATGCTCTTACGGATGTACCTCCGATGGGCTGAACGTTCTGGTTTTGAAGTCCAAGAGGCGGATATTCAGCCTGGTGAAGAAGCCGGTATCAAGGGGGCGACTCTGTTTATTCGTGGTGACCACGCGTATGGTTGGTTGAGAGCGGAGAGCGGAGTGCACCGCATCGTGCGAATATCCCCGTTTGATGCCAATGCCCGAAGGCAGACATCTTTTACCGCGGTGACCATTGATCCCGAGCTTGATGATGGGGTTGAGATCGACATTGATTGGGCGAAAGAGGTGCGGGAAGATACCTTGCGTTCATCAGGGGCGGGAGGTCAGCACGTAAATAAGACGGAGTCTGCCATTCGTCTTACGCATTGGGAAACCGGGATCGTTGTGAACTGTCAATCGGAGAGGTCTCAGCACAAGAACCGGGCGGCAGCCCGCAAGATTATGATGGCGCGTCTGCTGGTCTATATGGAAGCCCAGCAGGAAGAAGAGCGAGCGAAAATTGCGGCTGAGAAGCTCAAGATTGAATGGGGTTCTCAGATTCGATCCTACGTTAACCATCCATATCGAATGGTGAAAGATCACCGTACGGACCACGAGACTTCCCAGTTTGACGCAGTATTGGACGGAGACATTGATGGGTTCATGGAGGCCTATTTGCTCTCCAATGCCCCGGAGCGTTCATAGAAACCGGCTATTCTACCAGAGGAAGTCAGAGTTGGTGATGACTATTTGTGGGGAACCTAACCCCCGTAAGGACTGAGCTCCCCGAGCTCTTCCCACCGGGTGTAGAGGGTTTCAACCTCAACTTTCATTGACTCGAGACGCTGGAGTTCCGTCGCTAAGTTGGGTCCTAAGCTCCGGATGGTGTCCGGTGAGCTAAGATCCATCTCCAATTCCTCTATTGCTGCTTCTTTAGCCTCAATATTGGCTTCAGCGATCTCGAATTCTTGTTGCTCTTTGAACGTTCGTCGAGTGCGTTTACGATTGGCGGAGGGTGCCGAGGTTTTCGAAGTCGAGGGTTTGGGCAAAGGTGTTGATGGCGAGGGCTCGGAGCCGCTCGCCTGGTGAGCGCGCCAATCAGCATGACCTCCCTCATATAATATGAGCTTCCCCTGGCCCTGGAAGGCGAGCACCGCGGTGGTCACTCGGTCCAGGAACCATCGATCATGGCTTACAACCAATACACAGCCGGGATAGACGAGGAGGGCGTCTTCGAGAACGCGAAGGGTGGCGAGATCTAAATCGTTGGTCGGCTCGTCAAGAATAAGAAGGTTACCCGAACGCTTCAGTTGTTTGGCTAAGGCCACCCGAGTGCGTTCTCCGCCAGACAATGTACCGATCTTGGCGCGCTGTTGAGTGGCGTCAAACAGTAGTCCTTCCAGGAAACTTTGGACCTGAACCGGATGTTCGCCAATGAATACGGTATCACCACCCTCAGCCACTTCCTCAATCACAGTTTTCTCTGGGTTAATCTGGGTGCGTCCTTGGTCTGCATAGACAACCTGCGTATTGATTCCGTGAATAATCGTTCCAGCATCCGGTTGTATTTCACCCAGAATCATTTTGAGCAGGGTGGACTTTCCCGCGCCATTTTCGCCAACAATGCCGATGCGGGCGCCTTTGGTGAGAATCAGATCCAGATCCTGGATGAGCTTTTTCTCACCGTAGGCTTTGGATAGTTGACGTATTTCGAGAATCGTTTTGCCCATGCGGGCCGGGTGAGGAAGACGAAATTTTGCCTCTCCAAGCGCTGCCTTGGGCGTATCTTGCACCATCTCTTCAAACCGTTGGAGGCGGGACTTTGATTTTGTGGTGCGAGCAGCTGGTCCCCGGCGCACCCACTCAAGTTCATCTCGGATGGCCCGCTGCCGATTTGTCTCTGCCTTCGCTGCTATCGCTTCTCGTTCCGCTTTCTTTTGGATGAACTGGGTATAAGCACCCTGATAGAGGTGGAGTTCACCACGATCAAGCTCCGCGATACGGTTGGTAACCTTATCCAGAAAATGGCGATCATGAGTAACTAACAACATCCCACCTTGATAAGACTGGAGATAGTTTTCGAGCCACTCAATAGTTGCGATATCGAGATGGTTGGTGGGTTCGTCGAGAATGAGGAGATCGGCAGCGGGAAGCAATCCCACCGCCAGAGCCACCCGTCGGGCCTCACCGAGAGACAGAGTGCCCAAGAGGCGATCTTTAGGAGGGGCGGATAGGGCGTCCAAGATAGCGTCTGCTCGGTGGACAAACGCTCGGCCTCCCAGTCTTTCGAGAGTTTCACCCAGCTCTGCCTGGCGCTGGATGAGTTCATCCAGCTCGTTGCTGTCTGCGGAAAGCATTTGGGTTTCCAACCGTTGGAGTTCTTGGCTGAGCTGATTGTGCGTTTTTAAACCAACTAGAACGGCATCACCCACCGTTAGATCGGGATTCAGGTTGGGAACCTGCTCCACCACACTTACCGTCAGATGTTTCCGCCGAATAATATGACCTGCGTCGGGGGGATCAACGTCGTTTAGACAGCGAATGAGCGTGCTTTTGCCCGCTCCATTACGGCCGATCAATCCCACTCGGTCGCCTTCGCTTATGGTGAGAGAAAGGCCATCGAGGACTGTATGTCGACCGATATTTCGTACCAACTTATGTGCGGATAGAAGCGTCATGATATGAAGTACGTCCCCTGCTAAATGTTCGCAGCCATTGGATGATAGCGACCACCGTGGTGAGAATTAGGGCAGGAGGGGTTAGTTTCGCGAGGGTTTGCGCAAGGCCCGGATGACTGGTTTCCGCGAACAAATAGCAGAGGTAAAGCAGATAGTAGCTCAGGAAGAGCAGACCCTCCCAACGTTCAATTTTGTATCCGCTCACAAAGATGGGTATACAGGCGAAAGAGGCCAGTAGCATTACGGGAAAATCGAGTTCCAGTGCTGTTGGGGGTACGGACAATCCGGTGGTAGATATACATCCGGTAATACCGACAACAGCTAGGATATTATAAATATTACTGCCGACTACATTGCCAACCGCAAGTTCTCTTTCGCCTTTGAGGGCAGCAGCCATAGATGCCGCGAGTTCGGGCAAGGACGTGCCAATAGCTACTACCGTAAGGCCAATGATACGCTCGTCTATCTTGAGCGAGCGGGCAGTAGTGGTGGCAGCGGAAACGAGCCAGTCTGCCCCTAGAACGAGTAATAAAGCCCCACCCACGACAAACAGGATTTCAATGAAAAGGGGACGACGGGTAATGTTTGGGATGCTAGCGGCTCGCGATGGGGCCCGTTTTGGGGAGCGCCTGGCGCGGCGCACAATAGCGATCTGCATGAGCGTGTACGCGACCAGGATGGTGAGCAGAATGGCGGCCTCCACTCGAGTTACTTGCCCATCATAGGCGAAAATAGAGAATAATACGGCCGACCCGATCATCACGGGAAGGTCCACTCGAACCACTTGAGAATTGACGATCAGGGGGGCGATCAACGCACTGATACCAAGCACACTAAGAATGTTGAGCAGATTGCTGCCGAGAACGTTGCCTACTGCCAGCGCTGATTGATCACCCAAAGCGGCGATGACGTTTACACCGATCTCTGGGGCACTGGTCCCCAAGGCAACAACTGTGAGACCAATGATGATTGGGGGAATCCGGAGTCTGCTTGCGAGGGCAGCTGCGCCATCAACGAAGATCGTAGCACCCCCTACCAATGCTCCGAGTCCGCCGACAAATTGTAAAAAAGTGAAGATTTTATCGTCCATATCTATGTGCGCAACCGGTTCTGGCCCGTCGGATATCGAGTCTTTCACAGATGGTCAAAGATCCTAGTGATTCGATGACCTCTGTGGGAGGTGAAGTGCGGATGTGCACCGGACGCCTGGTTTTCCCGTGTTACTGTCAACAACCCGTCGCGGCTTCTCCATACTGAGATGAGCAGTATCATAATGAATGTGCAGTTTTTGCTGGGGCGGGTATTGAATAATAGGGTATTGTCCGGAACTCGTTTCGTACTCAACGGAAAATCCGGTGATGTTGCTGGGCTGGTATGTAAGGTCTGTCAGGTGTCTTCCATTCGCAATTGCTCCACACCGACTGTAGAGAGCTTCGCCCAAGGGCTTGTTTGTACACTCCGGCTGCGGAGATGATGCCGCATCCCGCGGGTGTGAGGATTCGGCCCCGGAGGGAGTATACTGGATGTACCCAGCCGAGGGGCCCGAAAGGGAGGCGAAGCCACCGACCCCTCACAAACGCAGGAAACAAGTCAGAACGCGGTCCGGAGGTTAGAGGCACGCCCTGGTGTCCTTACAGCAAAGACCACTTGAATTGATTCTGTAAGAATCAACAAGTGGTCGCGCAGCGGGGCAAGCCACGCGGAGAAGCAGGAACTTGGGTTCAACCCAAGTGGTTTCTGCTGTAGTCCGTAAAACTACGGTTGTTGGGGCTGTGTCACCCGCGTTGCCTACGGCGGTTGCCCATCCGGTATTTGGACAAGTGTTGTTTAGGCAAGCCCAATCATCCCAAAATTTCTTTGGTTTTTAGGGGCTTAGGATAGGAACGGGCTGTTGGAAATGGTTTGCCCGATTCAGGGCGGTCTTATGTGAAAGATTCGGGTGAAGACGGGCATACTGGGGGTGATGATCGATGAGAGCTGGAAGCGATCGGAATATTTCACTCGGAAAGCGAGTCACCCAGTTTCTTTCTCCATCGGTTGCGCGCGATCTATCTGCGCCCTCCTTATTAGGATGCCTGCGTGAACTATTGTCACCCGACCGCAGTACTCGAGTTACTATGGAAAGTCCCGAAGCTCCATAATCATGGACTATGAGCTCGTTGATGTTCAGTTGCAGAGCACTTTGGCAATAGCCCTAGGACACAATCAGGTGCCGGTTGCGGCGCCATTGGTCACCGCTGTACTCGATGCTCTTCCCCATGGACTGGTTGTGGTCGATTGCCGCGGGACGGTGCTGTATGTCAATCAGGTAGCTCAGCGACTCAATGTCCACAAAAAACTGCCAGCTACTCGCGATCTATGGGCTGATTTATGGGGTACCATGTCCGCTTTTGATATTCTCGGGCTTGATCTTCGGGGCCGTACATTTGTAGAGCGGGTGGTAGATGGTGAGGTCTTCGACGATGATGTTCGCTTTTTTCGGCCTGAACCCGGTTCACTCGGACGATGGGTAGCTGGATCGGCCCGACCGTTAGTAGATAGTTATGGATGTCGAATCGGTGGCCTTTTGACCCTCCGAGAAGTGACTGAACAGCGTGAGGCAAGGCAAGCATTGGCGACGAGCGAAGAACGCTATCGTCAGATGATGTCCCATATTGAAGAAGGTGTTTGGGTTTTTTGTCTCACGGGACGGCGTATGATATATGTGAACCCCGGTTTTGAACGTCTATTTAACGTAGATGCCAAAGCAGTGTACCAGAACCCAAAGGTATGGATGGCATCGGTCCATTCTGACGACCGGACGAATGTTGAAGCGTTTCGGGATTCCGCATGCTCGTCGGGAGAGACGGCTTATCGAATCCAGTGTGGAACAAGGATTCGATGGGTTCGAGATCGTTTGTATCCAGTTCGTGATATTCGTGGTGAACCGCATCAGGTGGTGGGCGTTGTGTCGGAGTTTACCGAACTATACGACACTCACCGTCGGCTGGTGGGAGTGAACCAAGCACTCGAGCGGTCCAACCAAGATTTAGAGAAATTAGCTTATCAGACATCTCATGACTTGAGTGAGCCGCTGAGAGCAGTTTGCGGATATATAGAATTACTGCGTGATGAATGTGCTGAGCAAATATCGAGTGCTGGTCAGATGTATCTCCGCTTAGCGTTCGATGGCGCCGGGCGCTTGCGGAGGTCTGTAGATGGAATTTTTCAGCATGCTAGGCTTAATGGGGAAAAACTAGTACGGGTAAGTGTTCACCTGGAGAAACTCGTGGAGCGGGTGTTGAGTGACTACGCCGTCATTCTTCGTGAGCGAAAGGCCGATATTGAAGTTACGAAGCCGTTGCCTACTGTTGAGAGCGACGAAAGTTTGCTTGAGAGAGCTTTGGGTAATTTGGTGGCGAATGCGGTCAAATACGGTGGTGATGGCTCTCCGCGTATTCGTATTGAAGCGGAGCGGAACAACGAATATTGGTCGCTCAGCGTCCGGGATTGGGGACCGGGGATTTCAGAGGGCAATATGCACCGCATTCTCCGACTGGATGGGTCATGCCATCGTGATCTACCTGAGAAAGGCCTTGGGTTAGGGCTAATGACTGTCAAGCGAATCGCCAAGCTTCACCAGGGGGAATTGCTCGTGGTATCTGCCGAAGGCGAAGGGAGCCGGTTTACGTTGTGTGTTCCTCGGGAGGGTAGAGTAATAGTCACGGGGTGAACAAACAGTCTGAAATCCAGTTAGGGGACCTCAAGGCTCGGGTGGTGGGATCTGAAAAGGCCGCGGGCCCGGTCGTGGTTCTTATGCATGGTTTTGGCGCACCAGGTACGGATCTCGTCGGATTGGCGAACGTTTTGGATGGTACGGAGGGGACCCGTTTCGTCTTTCCTGAAGCTCCCCTCGCTCTTGGTGATGGCTATGGAATGGGTCGAGCGTGGTGGCTGATCGATATCGCTCGGCTGCAACAGGCTTTAGCTATGGGGTCGGTTCGGAATATGGTTGATGAGGTCCCTGATGGTTTAGAAGAAGCACAGACCAAGCTGCACGGATGCCTCGAAGCTTTGACGACTACCATGCGGCCCACGAAGTTGGTGATTGGCGGATTCTCTCAGGGAGCCATGTTGGCGATAGATACTGTACTGCGGGGGCGTTTCTCTTTTGCTGCTCTTTTGGTTTTCTCGGGAACTATCATCGCGAAATCCCGTTGGCAGCCTCGTTTTCCGGTCACCAAGGAGTTACCAGTTATGGTGAGTCACGGACGGTCAGACCCGGTTTTACCGTATGCAGTATCGAATGAACTCCAGACACTGTTCGAAAATGCAGGGGCTGATGTGATGTTTACTCCGTTTCAAGGTGGGCATGAGATTCCCCGGATAGCGTTAGAGGCGGCGAATAAGACGCTTGCGAAGGCTTTGCGTTAACAGCCGGTTGATTTGGCCATGTGTGTAGCTGTCGAGCCCGGCTTTTCGTGAAACGCTCTGACGACGAGGCGAGCGTACCCGGCAGTACGTGACCGAGGAGAGACTTTTCGTGGTCAGGACCTTTCACGGAAAGACCGGCCGACAGACGCGTGCAAGGCTAGATCAACAGGCTGTTAAGCGCAGACTTGATTTCGAATATAATCAAATTCGAGATATTTTCGAATGATAATTATTTCAATAATTGAATCTTTTCAAGATTTTTGAAGGTTAGTCGATGCTGCGGTTGTGGTGTATGCCGAGGAAATCGATGGTGCTGGCGGGCCATCCCTAATATCAAAGTTTGATGTGCGAACGGTTGTGGAGCCGTGGGGGACAACCGTGCTTTTGGTTGAGAATAATGCGGCTGACGCATTTTTTGTGGAGCGTATGCTACGGGCCGAAGGCGATACTTTTTTTGTCCACCGGGTCTGTCGAATCCAAGATGCGATGACTGCCTTACGGAACCAAGATTTCGGGGTGGTGCTCCTCGACTTTTCACTGCCTGATGGGGAGGACGTGTCGCTTGTTCGTGCACTGGCAGCCGTTTCTCCTCTGACGCCCGTTGTTGTCTTGACGGACTCCAATGATCCACAGTTGGCGCTCCGAGCGGTGCAGGCAGGGGCGCAAGACTATCTATATAAGCAGACCCTGCGCAGCGAAGAACTATTTCGTGCACTTATTTTTGCGGTCGAACGGAAACGGGGTGAATCTCAGCTCTTATACTTGACTCACTACGATCGCTTGACCGGATGCATGAGTCGTCAGCGTCTGCGGGAGCACCTGTCTTCGTGTGTGCGACCGTTATGTGCGCTGGGGATTCTTCATGTAGGTATTAACCAGCTTAGGGTGATTCGCGATGCTATGGGACCAGAGCTTGGGGATGAACTACTGGTTCAAGTAGCGGAACGCATTCGTAAGCTCATCGAGCCAGCAGACATTATATCTCGCCTAGGTGGAGATGAATTTGTGGTGCTTCTCGAAGGTGAAGAGCGAGTAAGTCAGGCAGAATCTATCGCCAAACAGTTGCTCCAAAATTTGGAGCAACCATTTGTGATCGGGGATGTTGAACAGGGAGTTACTACAAGTATTGGCCTGGCGCGGGGGACATCCGGTGAGGATGCGCAGGGTCTTTTGCTTCGAGCTAAAGAGGCCCTCGAACGCGCAAGACGAGCTGGAGAAGATACTTTGGTGATGTTTTTAGATGAGTCAACATCTCAGGGTTTTGTAACGGATGTTGTAGAGCGGGCTCTCGATAACCACGAACTGGGACTTTATTATCAACCAAAGGTTGATCTTACATCCAAACAGATACTTGGCGCGGAGGCATTGATGCGCTGGCAACACCCTCAAAAGGGTGAAGTTCGACCAGCGGAGTTTTTGCCAATGCTTGACGATACCGGATTGACGGTGGCGGTGGGTGATTGGGCTCTACGACGAGCGTGTGTTGAGGCTAAGCGATGGAGGCGTTACAATCCTCGCTTTCATTTGGCGGTGAACATTGCTCTAGAGCAGTGTCAACATGCGGGTTTGGTGGACACTGTAAGGGATGCTCTCGTGGAAACGGGTTTGGCACCAGGGTGTTTAGAGTTGGAATTTGTTGGAGAAGTGATTCTTCAATACCGAACAGGCGATGATCAATTATTTACACAGTTGAGGGAGCTGGGGGTTCGGATTGCGCTTGATGACTTTGATTCTGCGGCTTTGCCAGCGGATGTAGCGGATTTACCCATCGATATTGTCAAGCTTGATCTGAGGCGATTATTGAAGGCCATGGCCCAGCCTGATCACTGGGAACAGCTTAGTTCCTTAGTACGTACCGTGAAGGAACGAGGGGTAGAGGTTGTCGTCAAAGGTGTGGAAAACATGAAGGAATGGCGTTTGGCGAAGGAGTTGGGTTGTGATGCCGGGCAGGGGTACTGGATATGCAATCCGATGGATGCTCGCGGCTTTGCAGTGTGGATGGCAGCTCAAGAAGCGGAGTATATCTCCTGCGCTGTGTCGGGGAGTGTGCTAAGTCCCGAGGCGTGACCGAATTGAAGAAGTCTCGCAGGGATGAAAAGGGGGAGCTAATAGCGTTGGGAGAGACGGCCAGTCCTTCGAGTGTTTTACGTGAACGCAATTTGCCAGGTGGGGATGCTAGCGGCTTCCCTTCCGCGAACCAGGTGCCGAGATGGGTTGCTGCCTTGGCGAGGCTGATCAATGGGTTGGGTCAGGGCATATCCTGGCTTTGCTTATTGATGGTCATCCTGATGACCTTGGTGGTTGTGTTCCGGTATGTACTGGATATGGGGTCGATAGCTGTCCAGGAGACCGTTATATATATGCATGCGTGGGTGATTATGGTTGGAGCGAGTTATGCGCTGCTTCATGACGCTCATGTGCGTGTAGATGTATTGTATCGCGGATGGACACCGAAGAGTAAGGCTAGGGTTGATGTTGGGGGCGCCTTAGTTTTCTTGTTCCCGTTATGTGTATTCACGATCTACATAAGCTTGTCGTATGTTATCAACTCTTGGCGCATTCTAGAGGGTTCAGCAGAGGCCGGTGGTCTTCCTGCCGTTTTTGTCCTTAAATCACTAATTATATTGATGGCGTTCTTGCTCATACTGGCCGGTATAGTGCGATTGTACGACTCCGTGGCGATACTTCGAGGTCGCGCTGAGGAGCAGTCATAACCATGGTCGCAGTTTTGATGTTTTTGGTTGTCTGCGGAATACTTATATTAGGTTATCCAGTGGCGATTTCGCTGGCAGGTACCGCGCTTCTTTTCGCGAGTATAGGTATACTACATGGCTCATTTGATGAAGCTATCCTCTTAGCGTTTCCCATCAGGGTCTACGCTATTATGACCAATTCTACTCTGTTGGCGGTGCCTTTGTTTATTTTCATGGGGGTCATGCTCGAGAAATCTAAGATCGCGGAGCAATTGCTCGAAACGATGTCGGAGCTTTTCGGCAGTCTCCGAGGCGGTATGGGTTTGGCTGTAACGTTGGTGGGGATGCTTATGGCTGCGAGCACGGGCATTGTGGGGGCCACGGTGGTCACCATGGGCGTATTGTCTTTACCGACCATGCTCAAACGGGGTTATAATGTCTCGCTTGCTGCAGGAACCATTTGTGCTACGGGCACCCTAGGACAAATTATTCCCCCCTCAATCGCGTTGGTGTTGCTCGGAGATGTATTATCTAATGCTTATCAACAGGCTCAGCTCGCTCAAGGGAGTTTTTCTCCCAAGACTATTTCCGTTGGCGACTTGTTTGCTGCGTCTATCCTCCCTGGATTGTGTTTGGTGGTATTGTATCTCGGATATATTTTACTGATATCAACCCTTCGCCCGGACTGGGCTCCTCCACTGACGAAGGAAGAAAAGGCGGAGCGAGGCGGCTTGGTGCGCCGAGTATTGCTGGCGATGCTTCCTCCATTGGTCCTTATTTTGGCAGTCTTGGGTTCGATTCTTAGTGGTTCGGCAACACCAACGGAGGCAGCCGGGGTAGGGGCTTTTGGGGCTTTGGTGCTGGCAGGTGTACGAGGAACGCTGACTAAAAGCGGGCTTCAGCAAGTTGGGGAGGAGACTACCAAAGTGACTTCGATGGTTTTCTTTATCCTGATAGGTGCGACCGCCTTTTCTCTGGTATTCAGAGGGTTTGAGGGTGACGAGCTGATCCGAGAGGCTTTTGAAACTTCATCGTACGGACCTGGGACTCTGTTGTTTATCACCATGGTGGTCGTCTTTGTTCTCGGTTTTCTTTTGGACTTCATCGAAATTACTTTTGTTGTGGTGCCAATCGTGGGTCCAATACTCCTCGCGCAGCCAGAGATCGATCCGGTATGGCTCGGGGTGATGTTGGCCATGAACCTTCAAACTTCATTTTTGACCCCACCGTTTGGGTTTTCACTTTTCTATTTACGAGGTGTTGCACCGCCGTCAGTCCGCACCTCAGATATCTATCGCGGTGTTGTACCCTTTATTGGAATGCAATTAAGTATGTTAGTTATTCTCTGGTTTTGGCCACAATTGGCGACGTGGCTACCACAAGCTATCTATGCGAAATAGTCTTGAATCTCGGTGCGGTTGGTTGAAGAACAGTCGGGCTCTGGGGTAGAGGGGAGCTGATGGATAATTATCGCAATCGATGGCTGTGGGGGCTGATTTTCCTAGTCGGTGTAGTGGGGGTGAACTGTACGGGAAGTTCCCCTCAGGGGTCAGGGAACGAAGGTGCCAGTCCGAGCAAGATATACCGCTGGAAGATGGTCACGACGTGGCCAAAAAATTTTCCCGGCTTGGGTATGGCTCCAGTCCACTTCGCGGAGGCGGTCAGGGCTATGTCTGGGGGGCGACTGCTAGTTAAGGTTTATGGGGCGGGGGAGTTGGTACCTGCGCTTGGTGTTTTTGACGCGGTGTCTCAAGGCATGACCCAGATGGGACATGGTGCAAGCTATTATTGGAAAGGCAAAGTACCTGAGGCGCAGTTTTTTTGCGCGGTACCATTTGGTCTCAGTCCCCGAGAAATGAGCGGTTGGCTGCGCTTTGGCGGAGGAATGCAGCTTTGGAAGGAACTCTACAAACCCTACGGATTGGTACCATTTATGGGGGGGAATACCGGCGTACAAATGGGTGGATGGTTCAACAAAGAGATCACGTCCTTGGAAGATATTAAGGGGCTTAAGGTGCGTATGCCTGGGCTTGGCGGAGAGGTTCTGGAGCGGGTTGGTGGGGTGCCGGTGCTGATCGCTGGGGGAGAAATTTTTACCTCTCTTCAAACCGGAGTCATTGATGCTGCGGAGTGGGTAGGGCCTTACAATGACCTAACCTTTGGTTTTCACAAAGTTGCGAAAATTTATCACTACCCAGGCTGGCAAGAGCCGGGACCTATTCTGGAGTTTATTGTGAACGAAAAAGCCCTGCAGACCCTGCCGCAAGATCTCCGTGCGGTGGTGCAATATGCTGCTGATGCCGTGCACCAGATCATGCTGGACGAGTACGCGGCTCGGGATCCAGCAGCGCTCGAAGAATTAATCGATACCCACAACATAAAAATTGTGCCGTACCCTGAAGAAGTTTTGGCTGCCCTAAAAAAAGAGAGTGAGGTTGTACTCAAAAGCTTGTCGGAGCGTTCTCCGATGGCGAAACGTATCTACGATTCGTATTTTGCGTTCAAGAAGCGCTCCGAGCGTCACACTCGCATTACGGAGGGTGCCTTTCTCGATGCAAGGTAGGTTTGTGCGGCATCGCTGTGCACGACAGGTTTGCGGGCCATGAAGACGCAAGGTCGCTCCAAACCGCTTTGACGATGCCTATCATTTTCCGACCGGCCGGTTAGCTCCAGCGTTCGATAGGCCAGCCGCGTTTTTGGGCAGCCCGCTTGAGTCGAGGATCAGGATGAACTGCGACTGGGAATCCGACGTTTTCCATCACTGGAAGGTCTGAGTAGCTGTCGGTGTAGAAGTGGCAATGGCTCATAGGTATGTGTAACTTGCTAGCGAGTCGCTTTGCGTACACTAACTTACCCGGCCCATAACACAGGGGCTTGATTGGAGCTCCTGTGAACCGTCCATCCTCATCGGTTTCGAACTCGTTGCTGAGATAGTGGTCGGCGCCCACGGCGGTTTGAATCTGCTCCGCGAGATAGCTGGATGTTGAGGTGAGTAGAGCGACCTTGTCTCCGGCATCCCGGTGTCGAGTTATGGTGGTTTTGGCGCCAGGGCGAAAGGTGGATGCTATTTCTTCCTGGAAAAACTGGGTGACTCGCTCCATGAGCTCCTTTTCATCCTGACCAGACAGCGTGTTCACTGCGTCTTCGATCACTGCTTCAATCCGTGCAAAACCCATTTCATATAGGGTGGTCCAGATCGCTGCTCGGATCGCATTCCTAATGGATAGCCGACCGGTTCTAAGCTCCCGGTGGGCCCACAGGCGGGCGGAGTTAACCGCCAAGAGGGTTTTATCAACGTCAAAGAAAGCGATGCCGGGCATCCTTTCTTTCACATGGGTCGGTGGCTCGTCCTTGGTCAACCCTTCAACGTGGGGACCTGCAGGAGCATCGTCTGAAGATCGGGGCCGGGACCCAAGACTGCGGCCAGTGGACACCGTCTAATTTGAGCCATTCGGGCCACGACAGTGCGAATATTCCACTGATCCGGGCGAAGTTCCTCGGTGACTTCGTTCCAGCATAACGGGGTGCTTACCAAAGCTCCTGGTCCCGCTCGTACCGAATAAGGAGCGGCCAGGAGCTTGCCACGGCCATTCTGTCCGTAGTCGAGGTATACCTTCCCATATCGTTGATCTCTTTGCCGGTTGACGGTGGCGATGGGGGCATAGCGTTCGGTGATCACGCGGGCGAGTAGCTGGGCCACCATTTTGGCTTGGTCATGGGTGTACTTTGCGCCGAGGGGTATTAGTACATGTAGTCCTGTAGCCCCACTGGTTTTGATGGCACTGACGAGACCCCACTCATCTGTAAGCTGTTTGAGACCGAGAGCAATCCGCACCACATGGGTAAAAGGAGCGCCTTGGGGATCGAGATCCAGCACCACCCAATCTGGCTGGTTGAGCTTAGGTACCCGACAGGTCCACGTGTGAAAAGTCAGGGTTCCTAGGTTGACCATGTAGGTGAGCGCTTCGGGACTGTCGACAATGATTTGCTCTTTTGCCTGGTGCTCATCAGAGCAGATAGATTCGGTCCGGATCCAACTGGGTATCCAATCAGGGGCAAACTTCTGAAAGAATGAAGTGCCGTGGATGCCATCTGGGAATCGATGTAAACTTAAAGGTCGATCAACAAGATACTGAAGTGCCCAAGGGGCTATGATTGTGAAGTAGTTAACAACATCTTGCTTGGTCAGTCCGGATTGAGGGAAGAAAATTTTGTCTGGGTTGGATATGGAAACTGACGGAGACTCAAGCAGAGGTTTGTTGAAATTGTTGGATACTGGTGGTTGAGACTGCTCCGACAGACACTTTGCTGGAGATGGGTCGAGACTAACAAAGCGGGCTTGGCGAATGATACCATCTTTAGAGGCGGTGAGGTAAGTTACCTTTGCGTTGTGAACCGGTTGGGTCCAAACTGAGTTTTTATATGGTATGGAGCAGATTGGTTTGGGGACAATCAGTGGCTCAAGAGCTTGGTGAATATCCTCAAGCTGTTGAGTATTAAAGCCCGACCCGACTCGCCCGACGTACTGCCATTGTCCCTTGGTCGCTCTTGCGAGGTGCAACCCGCCGAATCCGACGCGTTGTCCCTGGGGGAGAGTATAGCCGACGATGGCAAAAGTTTCCGTGTGTTCACGCCGAACTTTTATCCAATCTGACGACCGACGATGTTGATAGGTGCTCAGTTTGTGTTTAGCGATCATCCCCTCGAGATGGTGGGTTTTAACCAATTCAAAGAGGGTGTGCCCCGAGGCTGAAATATGTTCTACGAACTGAAGAGGACCAACAGCGGGTAATATGGTTCGAAGATACTGCTTGCGCTCGAGCAGGGATATGGATCGTAAATCGACACCCTCTGCAAAGAGCAAGTCAAACACCATATATTGAGTGGGAACATACCAGCGAGCACGAGATATATCACGGTCGCGTCGGAGCTGAGCTCGCCGCTGCAGTCTCTGGAAAGAGGGGTGACCTTTGGTGTCGAGGCAGACGACCTCACCATCTAATATGAAATTATCAAATGGAAGGGCTTGGAGCGAGGCGGTAATTTCTGGAAACTGGGAGGTGGCGGTTCGTCCGCTTCTAAACTGTAGATGCACCATTCCTTTATACTTGTGACTGATCAATCGAAACCCGTCGTATTTGAGTTCAAAAATCCAGGATGGATCATCAAAAGGTGCAGGATGGCTTTCAGCAAGCATAGGGGATAGGCTATGTTCGGTATGGTCCTTACTTGAGCTAAGCCCAAGTAGATCTAATTGGTCGAGAAGAAGATTCTTCGCACTCTCCGGATGCTGTAGCAATTCAACCGTTAATCCAGACAGGATAGATGTGTCTGGCACGGACACTGCTGGCGAAGATTGATAGATTTTGTCTGGCTTCTTTTTGAGAAACCAGACTTCTGGAGAATTTTTGGAGGGAGAACTTTGGATCAAAATCCACTCCCCGCGAAGTTTGTATCCATCTAGGCGAAAGTGAAGAGAGCCCTCCCTGAGAGCGCTCTCTGGTTCATCGTGGGGATGCCATAGGCCTCGGTCCCATAGGATCATTGATCCCGCCCCATATCCTTCGGGAATGACACCTTCAAAATCGACATAGTCGAGGGGGTGGTCCTCGACCCGAACAGCTAGTCTTTTAATCTCGGGATCGAAGGACGGCCCCTTCGGAATAGCCCAAGAGCACAGATAACCTCCGATTTCTAGACGCAGGTCCCAGTGGAGCTTTTTTGCTGCATG
Source organism: Myxococcales bacterium (assembly GCA_019634385.1). Taxonomy (GTDB): domain Bacteria; phylum Myxococcota; class Kuafuiibacteriia; order Kuafuiibacteriales; family Kuafuiibacteriaceae; genus JAHQVK01. The sequence continues at coordinate 17,121 of JAHQVK010000039.1, forward strand.
TTTGTGCATAGCAAAAACTCTGTGCGGATATCGATGTGCGTGGGCTCCGAATGGTTCGGGGGTAGTCTTGGGATTTCGCTTCTTCCGGTAAGCCGGCAAGGGGCGGGTTGTTACTGCGTGATCCGTCTTTGCCACTTCGCTGTTGTCCTCTGATCCGTTATGTATGTTGTATGGTTGCTCGAGCGATGGGCACGGCATCAATTACGTTCGGATTGGTGAATATTCCGGTAAAATTGTACTCCGCCGCAAACCCACGTGCATCTTTAAGTTTCAAGCTTCTGTCTAAAGAAGGACATCGACTAAAGCAGCAATATGTGGATCCCCAAAACAGTGATCAGGTTGTGCCTCGAAATGAGATGGTCAAGGGCTATGAGTATTCGAAAGATAGGTTCGTGTTGTTTACGCCAGAAGAATTGTCAGTGCTTCAAGAACAGGCGACTCAGCAAATTGAAATTAACGAATTTGTGCCTAAAGATGCGGTGCCTAAAGCCTACTACGACAAGACTTTCTACCTAGGTCCTGACAAAGGCGGGGATAGGCCCTACAAACTCCTGCTTGAGGCTATGGAGCATACCCAACGGTACGGTCTTGCTCGATACGCGGCCCGAGGTAAGATGTATCTCGTACTGATCGCATCAGCGGGTGAATGTCTGGCGATGCACCAGCTACACTATGCAAATGAATTGGTTGAGCCTAAAGAGATACCAAATGGCGATGCGGTGATCAAAGAGGAGGAGCTCGCTTTAGCCACGCAGATTATTCAGCAGATCTCGGTCGATGCTTTCCGTCCCGACATGTATGAAGACGAGGTCAAGCAGCGAGTGGAAGCGCTGATTGAGAAAAAAATTGCTGGTCAGGACCTCACTGAGGTTGCCCCGACGGAAACTCCAGCATCTACGAGTATTGTTGATCTCATGGCTCAGCTCCAGGAGAGCTTGGAGGCAGCCCAAGACGGCGACAAAAAGGTGTCGTAAACCCTATGCAGGACTACAGTGTGTCTGAAGCGGCACAGATACTCGGTATCAGTGAACGGCAGCTACGCCGGTTCATTCGAGAGGGTTTTCTCGATATCCAAGGGGCGCAAGCGCTCCCGGTTGAAGCTTCCGGTCCACCGACCATAACTCCGACGGACAATGATGCAGGAGTTTCGGAGGGGAGAGGCGCTGCGCAGGATGGGGGCTCGGCGAACCATACAGGGAAAGACCCCTCTCTATGGATGCTTGGTGAGGGAGGGCGACGCCTAGACTTTCAAGACTTGGTTTTGCTCCGTACGGCAAAGAACTTGTTGGCATTAAGGGTATCTACGGGACGCATTCGTCGGGCTTTAGAAGTACTACGAGCTCGATTGCCGGCGAACCAACCACTTTCTGGTGTGCGAGTGACGCTACAGGGGGATGAGTTAGTGGTTCGCGACTCTGAAGGGGTGTGGGCTCCAGAGTCAGGTCAGACCTTCTTTGACTTTTCAACCGCGCACGTATCGGTGGCTTCCATCGCGCCTCTGGAGGGAGCCTTCTACAACAATGAAGTCTTTGCTGATTTCTACGCTGACAACAGTGATGGAGATGATGACCGGTCCCTCCTTTCCTGTGAGGACTTTTTGGATGCTCGCGAATCAGCCGCAGAGATGCGGTGCGCAGACTGGATGGACTTAGCGGAAGCGTTTGAAGAAGAGCGGAAATTGTTGCCTGCTCGAAGTGCACTACGAAGGGCCCTTGAGTGTGATCCGTTTGAGATCGAAGCGAGACGCCGACTCGGTAAACTGCTCGAACGGGAGGGGCTGTGGGAACGAGCAGAGGTGCATTATCGACTAGCTCGACAGCATAGGCCGGACGATGCTGAATTGGTGGTTGATCATGGACGCATGCTGGCCCAGCTCGAACTGGTTTCGAAGGCGTTGGATGCGTTTGAAGTGGCTCGGGCACTTGAGCCCCGGTGTCAGGATGCCTACCTGGGCGCGGCCGAGATGTACGAGCGCCTTGGCGATACGGCCTCGGCGGAGCGGATCCTTCGCGAGTTGAGGCGGGTCACGGATCCTGCTGGTGATCAGCCCCCGCAGTTACCTACTCGCTCATAAAACTCGCCCATCCAGTTAGGATACTGGACCGTCGGCTGGACGCTCAAGTTGGCCAACTTTTCCGGCGATACGCTGAAGTTGTCCTAGAACCGGAGGAGCTAAGCTTTTGACGGTTATGGCGGCGGCTGAGTAGTGCCGATCAACTTGTTCTTTTGCTTTGGCTTGAAGTGTTGTTAAAGAGCTGGCAGCCACCGCATCGATCACCTCTGGGCTCGACAAGAACCGATATAGGTCGTGACTATCTTGCAGCTCACCCAAGTTATCTTGGAGTTTTTTTAGGTCTCGTAGTGGGACTGATTCGTCGATACTGCCGGAGAATACGGAGTGGGTAATTTCCGCTGAATAGCGAAGACGCTTCAATGCAACCCGAAGATCGTGATGTGCGTCCGAAAGGTCGGGTTCGCTCATGAGGGGCACAAGGCGGCTGGCTTCCGTAGTGCGTACGAAGATATGTGGTCCGATGATCTCACGCCAACCGAGGTCCTTTTGGTATTTTCGGGCCATTCGTATGGTCTCCTTCGCCACTTTAAGCAGCCGCTTGGGCGGATAGGTTGCTCTTAGTTCGGCTAGAGAGGCTCGGTTGGCCTTGCTCAGGATCGACTTGATGGCGTGGATGGATTCAGCATCTGTGGGCTGACGTCGAATCATTACGGTGAAATTACCGTGAAGAACTTCCGCCTCACGTCCTTGGCTGAGGGCTTTCCGAAGCCGCTGAGCAAACCGTCTGGCCTGTTGGTAAGCTTTGGGACGGACCATAACCGCGACGAGATCCAGGGCCTCGACCCATCGGCGACAGGCCACTCTGATGTCATGAATCAACTCTTGGGGTTCTGAGACCATTGACTGGCTCAACGGTAGGAGCATTTCTTCCGCTTTGGGGTACAACAGGCTGGTGAGAAGTAGCTGACCCCGGTGCTCTTGATGTGGCTTGGCGGTATCTTCGAGCAGTGATCTTATCAAGGCACTTTTTTTCACAAAAAAGACAAATAATCCTCACGATGTTGAGCGCCAAGTTGAATTGAAGGGACTGGCCCATTTATGGACTGAATGGCGTTTTCGCTAAGGGTAGGTGTTGTGAGTTTTATCTTACCTGCTAGAATCTCTGTTTGTCGGTCGGAAGTACCTCCCCAGTGGGGCTGTTGGCGTCTAGGACCGCGGTTGGCTTCGCTCGCATCTGGTGTGCCGAAAGGGGCTAGGATGGCAGATATTGGCACCGACCACGCCCTTTTGCCCGAAGTCTTGGCCCGGGCTGGATGGGTTGAACGAGCACTAGGGATTGATCGGGCGGAGGATGCTCTTCGAGCGGCTCGAGAGCGATTGGATGGCGTGCCTTGGCCAGGGGTTCGTGTGGAGTTGTGGCTCGGAGATGGATTGGGGTTGCTCAGGGCTGAAATGGTTGATTGTGCGGTGATGGCTGGTTTTGGTGGCCGCAAAATGGTGGAACTTCTGGAGCGCCATCCCCCCGAACAGCTAGGTATTACCCGTTTGGTCTTGCAGCCTACCGCGGGCTTACCGGCGTTGCGCCGGTACCTTTCTCGTCGTGGCTGGCAAATCGTTTCTGAGCAGATTGTCTGTGAGGGACGCCGTGGATTCATCACCTCGATCATGATCTGGGATGGTCGCCTAAGGGAGCTTACTTCGCTGGAGGCGTTGATAGGGAGGGTGTCCGTGGATGAGCCTCTCCTATTTGCTTGGATGCACGTGCAGCTTCAGCATTTGCTTCGACAGGGGGACCGAGCGAGAGCACTACGGGCCGAAGTGGAAAAATGGTTAGCGCACCATCCGCTGACTGTTTAAGAGCTCAAACCTACCGCGTACTGCCTAGTTTATGTGCTAGCCCGCGAGCGTTGGGGATCTGGCGAAGGAGTCGCCGAAGAGCGTGCACCGAAGTGATAGATACCCGGGCGGAGGGGCTATATGCGAATAGTCCTGAGAGGGTATGCTCGTTGCCTCCGGAAACAATGCCCACAAGGTCCCCCGACCGGTTAACCACTGGGCCACCGGTGGTTAGGGGACCAACATCTCCTTCCAAGACATAACCGAGCGCGCGACGCGAGCTCCAAGGCAAAGGTAAAGGGATCTCGATCGGGGTGTTGAGCAAATGAGCTGCGTCTACCATTTCCTGCCAACGAACCCTCAGTATGGAGCCATCGTCGGCTTGAGCAAACCGAGCTTTGGATACTCGGAGGTCGTTGCGTCCCTCCGGACCATTGGGTGCAAGTTGCGTTTTGAGTGCTGCGGCGCGTCGTTGAGGTTCAGCGGAGGCGTATGGAACGAGAGGATAGGGGCATATCGGTTTGCTCCTCAGGCGCGCGAGGACGTCCGGCTGTGATTCTTCGGAGGCTGCTGTGTTGTCCGGAATCGGGGGGGTATTCAGAGCAAGGTGTCCAAGGAACGGCGGACAATGATGAGATTTATCGGTCTGCTCGGCCCATTGGGTCCACGGAAGATTGTGGTAAGCGTGGCGGCCCACAGTGAACGCAGTTAGGTATTGTCGTAGGGCAGGAGTCCTTGCTGTGCGTAGTTTGTGTATTAAGTTAAGCGCTTTGGTGCGGACGCCGCCTAGATACATTTTCCGTCTCGAGTGCCATACGGAGAGTGCTTGTCGTTGGCGAGTGAAGGGCAGATTTTTGGTCCGCTCCATGTACGTAGGTAGAACACTCTCAAGGAAGGTGACCGCTAGCGTCGCTGACGCCCAGCGCAGGCTTGGGGAGGGATGGTGCCATATCCAGAGAAGCTGCTCGGGGTTGACTGGCTGCGTGGCGAGTCGGACGTGGTCGGGGGCGCCGGCACGGCCAACCTCCACGGATACGATGGCGGCATCTACACGAAGGCGAGGCAGGGCGTAGCTGCGTTGGGGCCCCCCCAGCTCGGACACGCCAGGGCCGGGCCAATAACGTAATCGAACCGGTTTCATCTCCCGTTGAACCATCAGACGAAACTCACCCTCCTGCGTGGTGATCAGTTCACAGCGGCGGCCCGGCGCAGTGTGGTTGCAAGCAGTTACGAGTGACTCTGTAACCTTGGATGACCCAGCTCGCTCCGCGGCGATCACCGTTTCGGTGACGTTGCGGATTTCGATGATGGTGGAAGCGGTCATATCCGGGCAAATGGGTGCGGTGTCTAACGAAGAGGCAACAAAGGGGACGTGATTTTGACTAACCAACCCGGAAGCTTGTAGAGCTCGGATACAGTCCGCTACCGCCGCGGCGGAGGTGAGTATGAGTCCATTTCGATGCGCAAATACTCCAGATCGGTGGGGGCCAAGCTGGACGGTGGCCGCCATGAGTCGTTGGCGAATAGCCGCCCTGAGTTGACTGGGATGCGGGTCGTAACCTTCGGGTAACCACCAGCCTTCCACTGATGGCAAGGTCTCCTCGGCGATCTTGATGGGTGAATGGTGTTTAGGTGAGTTGAAGTCGGTAACGGAGGCGTTAGTGCCGGCCGAGCCTGGCGCTTGGGCAGCTGGGGCCAATGCTAGGGAAAACAGTGCCAGTGTGACCATTGCCGAGAGCTGCATCAACATTTGCAGTGTTTTTGATTCTGCGGTGGTTAGTCCACCTTTACGGTCAAACTTTGGTGGCGAGCCTGTCTGTTGACCGACTAAGACGATAGGAAACCGACATGAAACGAGTACTACTATTTATCGCTACAAATCTTGCCGTGGTGTTGGTGCTGAGCGTGGTGGCATCACTGCTTGGTGTCGACCGCTTCATCACCCGACAAGGTATGAATTTTACCGCGCTTCTCGGCTTTGCGGTGGTTTTTGGCTTCGGGGGCGCATTCATCTCGTTGTTCATGTCCAAACAGATGGCCTTGTGGACGACCGGTGCCCGGGTGCTACGCAACCCCAGCGGGGAGATGGAGCAGTGGCTGGTTAGTACGGTTTCGGAGTTGGCGCAAAAGTCGAAAATCGGAAAGCCGGATGTTGCGATCTATCCCGGACCAGAGCTGAATGCCTTTGCCACCGGAGCGAACCGTAATGGCGCGCTGGTAGCGGTAAGTGAAGGATTGCTTCGCGGTATGCGTCGAGAAGAAATCCATGCCGTACTAGCTCACGAAGTGGCGCATGTCGCGAATGGCGATATGATTACGATGACCCTACTTCAGGGCGTATTGAACACGTTCGTGATTGCTGTTTCCAAAGCGGTGGCCTGGGCGGTGGCCCAGACCGGACAAGGAGAAGAAGAAGAAGCAGAAGGTGGTGGTATGTCATATATGGCATACATGGTGACCAGTATTGTGCTTCAGATCGTCCTTGGTATGGCCGCAAGCGTGATCGTCATGGCCTTTAGTCGCTACCGTGAATTTCGGGCCGATGCGGGAGCGGCTGCACTGGTGGGACCCACTCCGATGATAGCTGCACTCAAGCGACTGAGCGGCGACGCTCAGGATTCCACTCTACCGGAGGCGGTCTCTGCGTTTGGTATTCGTGAAGGGAAGAGTCTTATGGCTCTCTTCTCTTCCCACCCACCCATTGTGGATCGGGTGAAGGCTTTAGAAGATATTGCGGTTCGGCAGAAGATTTAGACAGTCTATGAAATAAGATGGGTGGGTTCTAACTCAACGTGGTGTGGGTCGCTCCGATACTTCAGACTGGACGATGGACGAATTACCAACCACGAAGTCTTCGCCTGCTTATGTGTCACGAGGGGGGGCTACAATGCCAACGGTGCGGGTTGTAGCAGCCGACCCTCACCAAGCTGATGAATTGTTGCGGCGGTTGGCAACCCTCCCGGTCCAATGTCTTTCAGCAACGGCGTCTTCTGCTGATGTCTACCCGGGCACAGTGACTTTGGTTGTGTTGGAGGGGATGGAGGCCATTGTTCATAGTGCTCTTGGCTTCGATAGTTATTTGGTGGCGTTGTCCTCTTTGTCGCCGATTGAGTGTGAGGGGCAACCGGTCCTACCGGTTTATATCCCGGGGGTGCTCGAGGCTTGGGTTCATCTATTGGGTCGGGGAAGCCGGTCTCCACCCCGTCCATTAGCCCATAAAGACCGATTGGCTGCAGTAGGAGCGCTGGCTGCAGGACTTGCCCACGAGGTTAACAATCCCGCTCAGGCCCTTGGTTTTGATCTTTCTGCGCTGCTCGAGTTGCTGCGATGGTTGGAGCACGGGACAGAGGAGATTGTGAGCTTGGGCGTCAAAAATATCTCGGATAACACCCTCACCCAAATTCGAGACAAATACGCGGAGGCTCGAAATCTGTTGCAAGCATGTGTTGATGGATTGGGTCGTATCACCAGTATTGCAAGCAATCTTAAAGGCTTTGCTAAAGTTCAGCCGGAACGCGTAGATTTCATTCACCCCAATGAAATAGTCAATCAAGCGTGTGCTTTGGTCCATAATCAGCTTCGACACCGTGCCCAACTCATCAAAGAGTTGAATGCGGCGGGTGGCTTTCTGGGGGACAAAAACAGGTTGGTGCAAGTCCTTAGCAACCTATTGGTAAACGCAGCTCAGGCGATAGCCGATGGTTCGGCGGACGGGTGTATTGTTGTACGAACCAGCGAAGATACTGAGCAGATCACCTTGAGTGTTATCGACAATGGTCCCGGCATTCCGGAGGATGTACGGGAGCGTATTTTTGACCCGTTTTTTACTACCAAATCAAGGGATGGGATTGGCGTTGGGTTGTCATTATCACGAGACATTGCCAGCCAACATGGTGGAACCCTAAGCTTGTGTTCTACCTGCGAGCGAGGGACTCGGTTTGACTTGGTCATCCCGAGAGAAAATGGGTTATCAGCGACGGGCTGTTCGCTCGCCGACGCTGACCTTCCAGTCTCCGCTTACCAACGGGCTCGCGTACTGATTGTTGATGATGAACCAGCCTTACGGCGCTCGTTAACTCGCCAAATTCGTGGACTTCACGAGGTTGTGGCGGTTGAAGGGGCTCAGCAAGCGTATACTTTACTACGGTCGGATACCCGTTTTGACGTAGTGTTATGTGATCTCATGATGCCAGACATGGATGGACCTCAGTTGTATGAAAAGTTAACAGAAGAGATGCCCGCATTGGCCACCCGGTTTGTGTTCATGACTGGCGGCGCTTTCACCGAACGGGCCCAACAGTTTTTAGAGCGGATGAAGCCTCCGCTTCTGAATAAGCCAGCCTCTCCAAATCTACTCGAAGCAACAATTCAGCGAGTCATGGCGAAATCGATGGAAACGGTCGAGTTGTCAATTCGGTGTGACGGACCACCGACGAGGAGTTTTGAGTGAACCGAGGTGGTGGTCCTCTACAGCAGAAATTCCTTGGGTTGAACCCAAGTTCCTGCTTCTGCGCGGGGCTACGCCCCGCTGCGCGCCCCCTTGTTGATTCTTAAAGAATCCATTCAAGCGGGCTTTGCTGTATGCTCGCCAGCGTCTGCGGACTAAAGACTACATTCCTCAGGAAAAGGAGGCGCTCCCGGATTATTTGCAGTCTCTTGAGCTGCTAACCGAAGTTCCTCTCCGCAAGACTCTTCCGAGGAGGCGAGCTGACCGCAAGCATAATACGGCTCATTGGTTCTCAGGCTTTCTCTAGCGATAGCCTCGCAGCATTGCTGCAGTCTCTCGCAGACTGTTTCTTCGCCGCAGCCCACGGTGATTAGGTTTGCTACGCAGATAGCAATAGATAGTGCACTTGTCTTCATCAGTTCAAATCCACATTTAGACCGAGAGAGACTTGGCGTCCTCGGTAGTAAGATCTCACGATGCGTTCGATGTTATCAACCTCGTCAAACTGCGTTACCCTTTGGAGGGGATCCAGCAGATTTGTGGCTTTGAACTTGAGAGCAAAGCGACCGAAAGCCCAACTGGCAACAAAATTGAGTCGGTCGAAGGGCTGCTCGTAAATATCTGGTTGCCCAAACTGACCTACCGCCCATATGCGCGGCCCGAAGAGGTTGTACAAAACGGAAAGTGATAGACCGGAGCCTGGATTGTCGTAACCTAACTGAGCATTGATCACCCACGGAGATTGGAGGGCCAGAGCCCGAGTCTTACTGGTGAGAACCCCGCCTGTTTCACCGGGGACGAATATGAACTCATCTGGTAATGATACTTCAGAGAAGACCGCCGTAAAGTTACCCGCAAAGTATAGATCAGCTAGGACCGAATGTAAGAAGCCAAACTCGATACGACTTTCGATTTCTCCCCCTATGTTGAAAGCTTCGGGAATGTTGTTAGGGATGTATCTAGTTGTTGCGCCGGTGAGGACTTGCTGCTCAATCGGGTCTGAGAAGTATTTGTAGAAACCAGATAAGGAAAAGGACTCACCGGGTGATGGATACCACTCGTAGCGAAGATCTAGGTTGGTGATCGTGGTGCCCTTGATGTCTGTGTTGCCTGAGAATTCGATGTTTCCAGATAGATCTTGAGATATAGCTGGAGAGAGTTCTCGGAAAATGGGTCGGGAAACGGTCTGACTGGCTGCAAGTCGTAGCTGCATATTCTCCACAAACTCCCAGGTCAGGGTTGCGGCAGGCATGACATTAAACATAGATAGATCTGCGGACTCATTGGGAGTGGTTTCTCCTGGCCTGAAGGTACTGAGTTCTACTTGGAAGCTCTCAACACGGGCTCCTAAGAGCAGGTGGAGATTTTCCGTGAATCCAAGATCTCCCATCAAATAGCCACCAACGAGTACCTGGTTGGCATCATAGGAGTCATTGTCGAGAGTAATTTCTGTCAAGCCAAAACCGGCTGGTCCGTCAGGGTTTAGCAAAGTGTCAGGATTGAAGATTTGATCCGGTAAGGTCGTGAGATCAACATCAGGAACATTATCCTGGGAGCCGCGATCCTGGTAGAGATAGCGTAACCGGCGAGTGTCCACATTGCGATCTTTTAGTAGCAAAGAAAAGCCACTTTTAAATTTCGTTTCGGTCTTTCCAAATAGTTGGATGGGTAGGGTGATATCCAGACTCAGGTCATGGTTGAGCTCCTCAAGGGCGGAATAGAATCGCTGGTTTTGCTGGTCTTGAGTATTAGCTATATATATAGCATTTCGAACAGTCCCGGTATCGCGGTCATCAAGCGGGTTGCTCCTTGTTTGATAGGTGATCTCTCTTCGGTCCGGTTCATCCCGAGTGGCGTAAGAGAACATGTAGCGCCATTCCAATCGAAGTTGAGCAGGAGAGATATCTTGGTGTTCGCCTCGCAGTTGAGCAGTGAGGAGCTGTTGCTCAATCCACTGAATTCGCGTAACCCTTGTGACTTGTCCGAGCGTGTTGTCTGTACCATATTGCAGAAAAGAATTAGATTCCGAAATCCTATTGATGGCAATTGTGGTAGCAATGTTATGGTCTTTTGCTAGTTCGTAGTTGATGAGAGCCAGGCCCCCGAGGCTGATCGTATTGAGAGTACTGAGACGGCCATAGCCAAGGAGAGGGCGCAGAGCCCCTCCTTGAAGTCGAAATTGATTGACAACAGATTTTTCTGAAAACCAGTTATTACCATAAGTTAGACCAACAAGCATCCCGATGGATTGTCGGCCGAGCGGGACAGTCCCGCCTAGGGTTAGACCAAGGCCAACATTGGGGGGGATATCACGGCTGGTTACGGAAAAGTCGTTGTTAAGATCGATCGCTAGGGCTTGCCGTTCCTCGCGAGAAAAAAACTCAGCGTCGATGTTGCCTCGATCAAGCGCTGCTTGAAAGGTACCATTGGGTGATCGTTCATTGGTTCCAAAACCGAGCCAGTCTGTGGAGGTGCCGTCCTGACTTACAGAATTGGTGAAGGTTGTTCTATCCAGATGACTGGTGGACGCTGAGATCGAAAAGACGAAGTCTTTTGGGGGAGCACGGGTACGGATATTGACCGTCCCGCCACCAAACTCACCAGGCAAGTCGGGGGAGAAAGTTTTTTGCACAACCAGCGAGCCGATGATCGCTGCTGGAAAGATGTCGAGGGGCACGACTCGCCGTTCAGGATCCGGAGAAGGAAGGGACGAGTTATCTAATAGAGTTGTGGTGTATCGTTCGCCTAGACCACGAACATAGACATATCGTCCGTCTACGAGTGTGATCCCAGTGACCCGTTGGAGGGCAGCAGCAGCGTCAGAGTCACCTGATTTAGCAATTTGATCTGCGCCCAATAGATCAGCTACCGAACTAGATTCCCGTCGTTCTTCGAGCACAAAGACAGTACCTCCGGTGAGTTTGGGAATCGAAACTACAAAGGTTTGACTTGCACTGGCCGCGGGAATGACACTCACGGATATACTTTTAGTCTCATTTGGGGGTACAACGATGCTAGTGATGGTCTTTGTGCTGTAGTCGGGATGAATCACGGTGATGTCCACTGTTGTTGCGGGTACATCATGCAATACAAACTGACCCTCGACCGAGGTTCTTGCTTTGATTGGGCTTCCACGGACAAATATCTGAGCATCAATGACCGGGAGCCCACGGTCATTGGATATAATACCTTCGATGTTGCCCAGTTCCGCGGTATCATTTGCTAATGTACCTTTACCTACCGCGGTTTCAATATCTAGCACCGATCGGCTGGACTTGGTATAAGTAGCAATAATTTCGAGTGATCGTCCAGCTTCTACTGGGAATGAAGGGGTTCGCTCGGAAGGCAGGCCATCCTTCTCTAAAGATAAAGTTATCTGCCCGGCCGGAACCTGAATGGTGGCCACACCTTCTTCGTCGGTTTCGCCAACAACAATGTTGCCGACTCGAACACGTACATGTTCTACAGGCAATCCATTGAGATCAAAAACAAGAACAACAATTTCGCCAGTGCGAGCATCCTCTTGAGCGATTACTTGAAAAGTCCCTAATGATAGATAAAGACAGATATTGATGCAAGTAATATAACACAGACGGAACAGAGACATAGTTAACTGCATTTCCAAAAAGATTGCCGACATTCCTCGGCGAACTTGCGAAGTTCTACGCTCTTCTCGAACAAAGAACTGTCGGTGATAAGAGAAAGAAGGTACTCCATGCGCTGAAAGTTACCGGTGCGGTAGAAGGCGTAAGCCAATGCATACACGAGGCTTTCGTCCTTCAGGAGATCCAAGCGTTCAATCCTAGTATATAGTGAGGTGGCTGCCTCAAAGTGTTGCTTTTCAAGTAGGATGATGAGTCGTTGGCGGACTTTTTGGGGTTGGTCATCTATCCTTGAATTCATCCGGTAAGCTCGAATAAAGTGCTTGGCTTTGATGTAGAGCTCCGCTGCGCTTCTGGCGCTTTCTGGGTCCACCAATGCCACCGGATACAAAATATCTCCTGCTGAGAGGGGTTGCTCCTTTTCAAAGTAGGCAAGAGCGAGGCGGTTTCTCAGGTCAAGATCCAACGGATAGATGAGTGCTGCTTGCTCTAAAAGCAATGCAGCACGCTCTGGTTGTTTGGCTTTTATCAATGCAGTGGCAAGTGCTGCGTAGTCCTCACTAGTGGACTCTCCACGCTCAAAAAATGTTTGTGCCTCGGTGATAGCTGTCTGGTGAAGGCCTAAGTCTACCAATAAAAGAATACGCTTTCGGGCGATAATTTCGTTATCTGGTAAGGTTTTATATCCTTGGTCCATGACGAGATAGGCTTGGCTTTTGTCTCCGTTTTCATAGTGAGCAGTAGACTCGATGATGAATCGATTCGGCAAAATTGCGGCACTGGGAGGTACGTTTTGAATCACCTCCAGAGCCTCCTTAGGACGCTTCATCTCAATGAACGCATTGGCTCGTTGAAGATAGATTCCTGGTTGAAGGTCGCCGAGTTCAATTGCTTTGGCGTAGGCTTTTTGAGCGTCGTCCCATTGAGATAATTTGTAGTAACTAATACCAATCAGTCGCCAAAACTCCATTTCGGCGACACCTTCTTCCGCCAGATCTACCTGCTGAAGAGAGGCCAAGGCTCGGTCGTAGTGTTGATCCTGAAGCATGCGCTTTGCAAGATTGATGAGATCGACGTTGGTGGGACCATGCGCATCATTGGTCTCTTCTTGAGCATACGCGGTCTGAATTATGGGTAAGAGACCACTGAGGGCGACTATGGTCATGAGACATGAGGCCTTCCGCCTCATGATGACTTTAGTGGGGATACACATTTATAGAAAGCCTCACTGGAAAGGAAATGTGAGTTCGTAGGACATGGCGACGCGTTGCCCGCTATAGGTTGCTGGGTCACAATTCCAGGTAGAAATACGGGAAGTTACCGCATCATCAAAGATGCCCTTGGGTTCTGATTCGATGATACGAATGCCTTCCAGGCGACCGTTTACGGCTACGAGTGCGCGGACCTTTACCTTACCAGTGATGCCTCGACGAACTGCTTGGTTAGGCGGAATTGGGAGCGGTTGGCCGCTACAGTCTGGTTTGGCATCGACAGTATCTGCGGTCATAACCAGATCTTTAACCTCGTCAGCTCCTCCCATAACTTCATTGCCAAGACCGGCGAGATCGGCAGCAGAAAACACTGCCAGCCCTCCGCCCAGTCCTGATAGATTGGTAGCCAAGCTAGGGGTTGGGGCCTGGCGACTACGTGCGGGCCGTGGTCGAGGCTTGGGTTTGGGCGGAGGGGGCTTTGTCTCTTTTTTCTTTTGCTGAGGAACAAAGTCTATGCTGGTGCTTTGGCGAGCCTCCTCGGGGCGGTGAGATTTCGCATTCATGATAACCAGCGCCATTCCCAGCACTATAGTACCAGCCACTGCAAAAATTGTGGCGGTGATGTGGCGTCCGAAGAACATCTTAGCTACCTCCATATTCTTTTTCAGTGGCCACGGCGACGTCCGCTGCTCCCGCCAAGCGAAGCTGGTCAATAGCTTCAATCAACCGCTCAATAGGTACTTTGCGGTCAGCTATGACCAATACATTTTTATCTGCTCCACCGCGAAAAGCATCGCGAACTTTTGATTGAAGCATCCACGCCTTTACCGGTATCCCATCTAAATATAGGGCACCGGCCTGATCAATATTGACTCGAAGGGCCTTGGTTGATGCGGGTGCGGCGCTTGCGGCAGACGGACGTTTTATCTCTACCTTGGCATCCTTGACGAAGGTTGTAGAGACCATAAAGAAGATGAGAAGAATAAAGACCATGTCAATAAGAGGACTCAGATCGATGTCTGTATTACGATCCTTTTTCTTAAAGCCTTTCATACTTCGACTTCCTGCGTGAGAACGTCTTTCATGACAGTGAGTTTTTCTTCGATTATTTGCTGTTGACGGTCGAGCATACGACCGATGAGTAATCCAGGAACGGCTACCACAAGTCCCATTTGGGTTGAAAAAAGGGCTTCAGAGATACCTCCAGCTACCCCTCCGCCGGTTTGACTGATGAGTGTATTACTTCCCAACGAGTCGAAGGTTTCTATCATGCCGGTTACGGTGCCTAAGAGACCGAGTAAGGGTGCCGCCTGTACAAGCGCGGTTGCCAACTTAGAAAATTGACCGAGCTCTGCGGAGATAGCTCCAAAAACCTCGTCTAAAAATGGTGGTAGCTCTTTTTTGGGGGCTTGGAGGAGAACTACGCCAGCCACGGCTGCACGCTGTAGTACACCTTTTGGTTGTGAAATTTTTCCCTCCTGGGCCGCCCGTATCAGGCTACGGACATCTCGTCTGGATCCGAGCAGGAGCATGTACGCCCTATAGCCTAGACAATACCAAACGACGATTGCGCTCATTACGAGAGGTATCGCTACAAAACCTCCCTTCCCGAGGAGGATCATCAGTTCCTCTACATAGTTCATGGCGCGCCCCTATTACTCCGCCTGTGGAACATCTGGTGCACCCACCCGGCCATGAGCGGGACTCCCGAGGCCTCGGTACGCGTTGACGATCCGAAGCGCGGCTTGCTCAATATCTCCGAGCAGTGCATCTGCGCGGGCTGTTAGAAGGTTGCCTAAGAGGAGAGAAGGAATCGCGACGATCAATCCCAATTGAGTGGTGATCAGCGCTTCTGAGATCCCTCCGGACAGCATGCGGGGGTCGCCGGTGCCGAACTCGGTAATCACATCGAAGGTGGCGATCATCCCGGTCACCGTACCAAGCAGGCCAAGGAGCGGCGCGACAGCAGCAATGACCGAGATGGCAGTCCCGAATCGTTCGATCGCTGGTGATTCATCGAGGAGGGCCTCCTGCACGGCATCTTCGAGGATATCTCGGGGCCGATCGAGGTTGGCAATGGTGACTTGGAGAACCCGAGCTGTAGCTCCGCGTTTGAGGTCCACCATCGCTTTGGCCGTGTCGAGTCGCTTAGCGGCTACGTCGGGGAGGACCTTGTTCACCAAGCTGGTTGTAGAGGCACCTTGCATTAGCAGGGTTAGGGCTCGTATAGCAGCCATTAGCACGGCTGCGAAGCCGAGGGATACGATGACCCAACCTACGGCACCGCCCGCTTTCATGACTGAAGAGAAGGTCTTTTCCTTTTTGCGGGCGACGGCAGTTTCGGTGCTCTCAAATAAGAAAAGTCGGAGAAAATCTTTTGGTTCTCTTTTGATGAGGGCATTTGCGGTCTCGACCGCTGGGTCGGGCCATATCTTGAGACGACCACCTCCGGCCGGAGCGAGAGCACCAGAAGCGCTGCTACTGACACCAACGGCAGCCACTTGCCCGATGAGTTGGACTTTACCTTCTACCTGGGTACCGTCTTCCGTATAAAAGGTATCTTTTAGGGTGGTTTGCTGCCCGCCTACTCTTAGCAGTTTAGCTATCCCTTGAAAGAGCGCTTCTAAAGTAGGGACCAATTTCCCAGGATCCTTGCCTGCGTTTTTGGGTAGAGCGGGCACGGTAAATCCAGCGGCTTCGACCGGTTCTCGTCCGCGAGATAGAGTTTCGAGGAGTAAGTCCAGTTTGCTGGTGTTAGCATCAGAGCGCTCGGCCTCGATCAATGTTTGCTCCACCTGGTTAGCTTGTTCACGAAGACCAAGGGCATCTCGCTCAATTTTTTCGACTTCCGCGGTGGCTTTCCGAATATGCTGATCCCTGCGCCGTTGGAGATCAGTTTTGCGCTGGAGAAGAGCTTTTTTTTCTGCCTTGAGAAAGGCCAGTTCCTTCAGGTAGGCCCGCTCTAGGGCAGCGGGATCAACCGTGGCTGGTTTGGGAGTAGGTGTGGGTGCAGGTTGGGCCAGCGCCAACTTAGGCAAAAGCCCTAAAGATACAGCTAAAACTAGTTGAATAGATGTCAACGGAATGCGCCACCTCGCAAGATTGCAAAGTGAAGAACAATAACTTGGGCTCAGCTCAAGCTGTTTCTGTTGTGGGGTAGCAAAGACATATACTATCCATGACATGATTATTGAGCCTCAGATAAAGCGTTAGGAATTTCGAAGAAGCCAACACGAATGCGTTTTTCCATCGCCTCAAACAGCTTCTTTAAACGGTCGATTTGGTCTTCATCGCTGTAGGGTGTGAATACCCAGTCGGATTCTTGACGCACGGCTCGGCCATAGGTTCCGGCCTCGGTTCTAAAGAACATCATGACCATTCCCACCCGAGCGACATCAGCGAGGACGCTACGACCTTCTACGAGTATGTCTTGTTGATACATACCATTCTCTCGGGCTAAGCGGAGCTCGTCTTCCACTCTGGACCAGAGTCTGGATGCTGCAACGGAGGGCAAAATTTCATCCCGCTCGAGACTTTGCTGGAGTATTTCGAGGTCTTTAATACGATCGCTGACTCTGAATGGAATGCCGGAACGAATTGGTGCTTTAATGGTTTTGATCGCGTCGATTACCGCAGGCTTCAGGGTACTCTCGAGTTTGGCCGCTTCTCGGATTCGGTTTCGTACCTGCTCCAGCTCCTGCCGAAGCTGTTTGAACCGGAGGTCTTGTTGACGGCGGTCGGCTTCAAACTGGTTCTTACTTTGATTCAGGGTTTGGAGCTGCTGTTTTTCGTCGACTTTAAGTTCGTCAAGATCAACAGTTAGGGTCTCAACCTCCGACCTAAGTCGGGCTAGTTCAGCGGCCATCTTTTCTAAAGAAGCAGCCTGAGTGGGTGATGATAGTAGGGAAATAGAGAAGGTCAGTGCGAATAGATGTCTGATTGGCATGGGAATGGCCTTCAAATGAAAATGTATTACAAGAGTAGATAAGAATATCCAGGGGACGGGTCTAAACCGAATCCCCTGGATATTAATACTTTAGGATTTAAGGTGACTCAGGAAAGCCGAAGTTGTACCAAGCGTCCTCTGGTGTGGTGCCCGGAGCTACAGCACCAAAGTACATAGTTGGTTCAAAAAATTCATTGTCTGGTGCGGTATTGACCTCAGAGTCGAGGACGCCTTCAGCTGGAATCCAGCTGTTTGCAAAGGGTGCACCAAAGATGTCTTCTGCACAGGAATCTGCAACTCGGTCCACCGCTTGGTTGTTCAGGTCGACGTCGCCGAAAACGGCGTCATTTGCGGCGTCATTTGCCGCGTGGCTGCCAGCCGGAGCGCAGAAGTAGTTGTTCATCAGGATGAGGTCAGTGCTGGGTGGGTTTTCAACATCGTATATGACTCCAGACTCTTTAAAGTCGAGGACCACACTTCCGTAGACTGCGCCCGCAGTACCACTGTCAAACTTGAGACCGTGAAATGTATCTACGCCTTCCAAGGAGCCCACAAAGGTTACATTGGAAATCATCGGACTAGATACCGGAACAGCAGCTGCGTTGTCGCCGTTACTAGAGGCTTCAAGGCCGTTCTGTCCCACAGTACCAATTTTGGCGGTGACTGCGAACTGCAGTTTACCTCGCCAACCGGCGGTGTAGTCGATGGCTTCGTCACCGCAGCCGACGCCCACGATGTACTTAGCGTTTACCGTACCGCCAAAGAATTCAATGCAGTCGTCTGCGGATTCCTGAATGCGGACATATTCCACAATGGTTTCGCTACCGACACCTTGGAGTGCAAGCCCATTGAGCTCGTTGGTACCAGTGAATTGTTTTCCACCGTAGGAAATGACAACCCACCGAAAAGTCCCGCTGTTGTCCTCATCCTCGTCCCCGCCGTATAAACCACTATCTCCTTCACCAGTACAGTCGTTACCGCAGTTGGCAGAAGCCTTTCCGGAGATGATCACGCCGCCCCAGTCACCAGCAGCAGGCGTTGTTTCATCATCACCGTCATCGTTGGATGAAGTGAAAGTGATGGGATTATCTTTGGATCCATCGGCATCAATTGTTGAGCCGCGAAGGATAGCTAGGAGCGAGTCCTTACCAGCTGCGCCTCGTATTTCGATTCCGGCCGGGATGGTTAGCGCACCATCACAACCAGCATCGTCACCGATGTATACCGGACCGTCGAGGAGGTATACCGAGTCCGTATCGTCGAAGCTGATGTCACCGGTGTAGTTGCCTGATGGCACCGTGCAGACCTGCGCTTCGCAGGTAATATCATCCTGGGTTAAACGTTCGGAACAAGCTCCTGGTTCAGGTTCAGGTCCAGGTTCAGGTTCAGGTGTTGGTTCAGCGGTTGGAGTAATGGCGTCATCGTCACCACAGGCGACGTTAAATGAGCTGACGAGTGAAATAGCAAGAATTGTTCTACTAATAGGCAAGTATCGCAACACGAGTATCCTCCTAAGCGGGCGTTCGTTCGCTTGGGCTGGGCGGGTCTTAACCGATGGCGATGACTTTCGCACGCTCTGTGAGGGAACATAATGGTGACGAAGAGGCATCAAACGCACGGGAGTGTGACAAATGCATCTTTTGTACTTAGATATAGATGATGTTTTTGACGAGGGGCCTACTTTTTTTTTGTGGATTAACTGCTCCGACGTCTGTGAGCGGAGTGATCTATATCCAACTGTCCAGGTTGGCGCTTACGGGTATGCCCACTGGTACCATGCGGGCGAAAGGCCGGGTTCAACTGCTCCTATGTAAGTCTGAGTGCCGAAAAAGACATTGAGAGGATCGCCCGCACCTTGAGTTAGTGAAGATGTGGCGACTGGTATGAAATCTGGCACATCTGGGTCCGTGATTCCGTCGGGCAAACCCAGCTGACACGTTTCGGAGACAGAGTTGGTGGTCTTTGTTGGTGGGGGCATACCGATGAGCAAGTTCCGACTCGGAAATGGTTCTTCGGGATCGCTGAAGGCATTGGTTCGATTGCAGAAGACCGAGTGAGCGACGGAAAGATTGGTATCTCCGGCGAGCGCGTGAGCAAATGTTGCTGGTCCATCCACATCTATCGCGGGGTGGTTGAGTGGATAGCCGGTCACGACGCTATTCCATAGTTCACCCCCGGTACCTTCCCTAAATTGGATCCCTGGAGCCGGTGGGGAGTGTATATTCGCGGTTGGAGGTCCAATGATAGTGAAGTGAGATAGTATTGGTTCTGAGCGTGGGTTCGCATCGGGATTCAAGGGACTATTACTTCCCATCAGAGCGGAGCCGATGGCTTCTGCCGGCTGTTGGATAATGACAAACTGGGCTAATCCCTGCCATCCGAACTGCCAGCGAAAGCTATGAGCTGCTACCTGCGTAAGAAGGATGTTACGGAGTTGGATTCGGCCCCCACTTATCGCTAGGCCGTCCCCCGCAGAGTTCGTGATATGGACAAATTCTACGGTGGTTCCCAGTCCTACGGCTTTAAGCGAGAGAGCCGCATGCTGTTCTTGTCCAGCATCTTCGATTTTTATGTATCGAAGTATGCCGCTGTTGCTTCGGTTGTCTGAACCACCAAACTGATCAAGCGAACTATCACCTTCACATATATTGGTCACGTTTCCGCAATTTGTTTCTGCCTTGCCTCGGATTTCTAGTCCGCCCCAGGCGCCAGCTTGAGGCGAGGGGGTGTCGGAACGAAACACTATTGGTTTGATTTCTTGGTTGCCACCGGGAACTAAGCCGTCCGCAATCATGGAAGCGCTGGGCAAGATAACCAGCCGGCTTTTCCGCCCAGTAGCGGCTAATATTGCGGTCCCAGGCTCAATTTGGAGCTCTGCTGGGCAGTCTCCTGTGGTGTCTCCCAGCATGACCGGTCCGTCGAGGTGATACTGATTCACCGCAGAGAAGCTAATCTTGCCGGTGTAAAATCCCGATTCTAGGCGGCATACCTTATTTTCGCATAGAATATCGTCCTCGACGAGGAAGTTGGGTGATGAGCAGGTGCGGGGTCGGGTGTCCTCAGGTAGCATGGGATCCATTCCGCAATGGGTGCTCGTGGTGAATGCGTATAGTGCGAGCAAGAGTGATACTCGAGAGGGCATACAACGAGTGAGTATGCCAGATGGGCACCACTTTGTTCCGGGTTTGGGGCAGACTGCTGCCATGAACTCTCGACTTGGTCAGTTCGGGGCGCTCTGGGGTATCCTTGGAGTGGTCACCCTTCTACTATTTGCAGTTTACCGACTCAGCCCCATTGCGGGAGCTGGGTTACAAGCTTCCACCGAGATGGTGCACTGGATCGGTATTATAGGAAGCTTGATTTTCTTTGCATATGCCGAGGGTTATCGGGCGTTTCAGAAGCAGTTCTCTCCAAGGGTGGTGGTGCGTGCGTTCTCTTTGCTGAAACAGCCCACCTTCTTGCGAGTGCTGCTCGCTCCCCCGTTTGCTATGGGCTTCTTTGGAGCCACCCGCAAGCGGATGATTGTAAGCTGGTGTCTTACTGCGGGTATTATTGTCCTCATCGTCTTGGTAGGAAAGCTTTCCCAGCCATGGCGGGGCATCATTGATTTGGGGGTGGTAGTCGCCTTGTTATGGGGTACTGCGGCGATCATTATTTTCGCGGTGCGCGCGCTGTTAGGATATCCGTTGGACATACCTGCCGACCTTCCGGATACGGACCTTTTGCCCTCTCAGCAGCCAGAGATGACCCCCGCAGAATCAAGTTTATAGGCCAGAGTAAGTGATACGGGCGTGTTGATCCGTTTGAACTTCGACATCTTCTTCATAGAGAATTTTGCCGCTCTCTGGGGCTACTAGCTCTACCCTATGAAATCCTCTGGGTAGGGCGAATCTCACGATAGGTGTTCGTCCTATGGGTTGCTTGTCGATATGTACGAGTACCCGAGGGACAGCTCCGATACTTAACCACCCGGTCGTGAGGACATCCGAAGGGTGGTGGGACGAGGCCGGCAGTTGTTTGTCCGTATCATTTATTTTCTCACTCTGGTACACCGGTGTCATTTTTCTGTATTCGTAAGTCCGTCGGTATCCGTTAGAGGATAGTGTAGGCTTTTTGTCATGAGTGGTTGAGTTTATGGAAGCAGGTTGCCCGTTCATTATGAACCAGATCAAGATGATAACCGGAACGACAAAGAGCCCCGTTTTTAGATATATAGCGAAGATTGACGAAAGCGATGTGTGCATGTGCCGCTGTCCGGATGTCTCGCTGAGGACTGCTGCCAGCTGCAGATTGGCGTCACTATTGTCTGATGGGGTTCGGTCTTTTATGGAGGGCTCTTTCGGGCTGGGGGCGGGGATAATTCTGGACGGACTGATTTCCACAGTTCTGACCCAACCGGGGGTAGACACCGTGTGGTTACTCTGATGTGATTTGAGGTCTCTTTGGCCTTTTTTGGCCCTTTGACGGGGAGAATCGGCCACCGTGGTCGAACCAGAACCGGAGATATCTGGAATGATGGCTCGGCGCGCACTTGCGACGATCGACGTGAGTCGTTCTCTTCGGGTAACAGATCCCCCGGCTCTGTTTTCTAGGAGGGCGGCAGCGCTGTCGATAGCGGCGGGGTGGGAGAGACTCGGGCGAGAGTAGGCTTTTGTGGTTGAAGAAGCCCTGGCTCGCGTTCGCAACAAGTGTTGAAGCCACGATCGATGAGCTTGGCGTTCATTCATGAGGACATCTTCGGCGTATGTTTCCAAGCTTGCGCCCTGTTCTCGGGTGATTAGTTGCTCAAGTTTATCAGCCAGTTGCCGCGCGGTTTCGAAACGATCCGTGGGTTTTTTGGCCAGTCCTTGCATCACGATATCGTCGAGGCCATCCGGAAGCAGGGCAAGGTCCGACGGGTTGTCGATTTTCTCTCGTTCGATGATGGCGATAGCGGTGGCGGCGGCGGTGGATCGTCTAAAGAGTTTTCGACCAGTGAGCATCTCGTAGAGCACGACCGACAAGGAGTAGATATCCGACCTCCGATCGGTTCGCTGACCGAGTAGTTGCTCCGGCGCCATGTAGGATGGTTTGCCTTTGCGTTCCCCGTGGGCGGTATCTGGCGATTCTCGTTGTTTCATGAACGCGATACCGAAATCGAGGATTTTGATCCGGCCGTCGAAATTGAGAATCAAATTGCCCGGGCTAACGTCCCTATGGACCACTCCGAGAAACTGTCCATCGAGCGCAGTCAGTTCATGCGCAGCATGTAGACCGCGAGCGACCTCAGCAGCGATCCGGGCGGCTACCAACGGGGGGAGGGGGCCTCTCTGAATCAGTTGGTTCAGTGGCACACCGGGGATATATTCCATGGAGAGATATAGGGTTTCATCAACCTCTCCGAAATCATAAACCTGGGCGATAGTCGGATGATTCAGTTGGGCGACCAACCGTGCTTCGTCCAAGAACATCGCGCGGATGGACGAGCGTTGAGCTAAGCCTACTTTAATAACCTTGACCGCAAACAGCTTTTCGAAGCCGTACGTACTTCGGCGACGGGCTAACAGGATGTCTCCCATTCCTCCCGAGCAGAGCTTTGTCAGGACTTCAAGCCCAGGAATTTGTTGCTGCTGTAGCTGCATAATCTCCCTAGTAGCCGTGAGGCCTTGGCTCCCTGTGGGCCGACGATTGTCGGATATTAGATACAACAATGATAGGGGCAACTCTGTTGGTGCCTAAAGTGATCTGCGGTTGATTGATCCAACCAGTACCGCATGTCTGTGACTTCGCTCTACCGCTGAGTATGTGAGGTCCTGTTCGGAGCTTCGATAAAATGTCAGCTGGGGTTTCGAGTAATTGTCCGTGCTTCACCCGATCAACTTGGTGGATCCTTGCGCTATGGATCTCAGCAGCCATGTGGTCGGTTGGATTCACGCTAAAATCATCGACGATTGTTGACGAATGGTCGATACACTCTCGTTCGTCCTTCTCCAGACTCCTTGCGGTATTGTTAGCTGAATCCGAATCCATGGAAGGCTTTTGGGCCCCGGAGGATACCAAGTGAAGGACTGTGATGTGATGACTTGCTACGGCCTTGCTGAGAGTTTGATGTGCTCGGGCTACCTGCCAGACCCAATCTCTTTGGTTGTTGCGGGATCCGTCGAAAGTACCCGAAATTGGGAGGGGTTCAGTTTTTCTCAGTAGATAGCCTGTACGATTGGTCTTACTCGCAGGTACACAAGTAGAGAAGTCTTTATTGTGGGGTAAATCCGGATCGGAACCGCACTTTACTACCGATCCAACTCGATTGGAGCGAAGACTCGCCTCTATATCGCGGTTTATGGCCGGTGCAGCACGCATAACGGGTTGAGCTTGGACCTAGAATTCATCATTGAACGTCTTGGCTCCAAACTCAAACCGTCGCGCACATATTTCCTCGCTAGGACGAGTCCTTACAAGGGGTGGGAACTATAACCAATGGCCAGGTTTGCACGAACCAGTGGACTCAGAAGTAGACGAGTTTTAGGCCAGCAAAGTGGGTGGTTCATGGTGTGGGAGTTCGTAGATCACCGTACATTCGGTCGAATCAGTATTAGGTGCAAGAGCTCATTCAATGCTGTGATCACCCAGCGCTTAGGTCTTCTAAAGCGTAAAATTTGGTCTCGAGACAGGTGGTCAGGCGACAGAGTCATTACTCTACTCATGTGTTTTTTGTGGGTGAGATTATGCAGGATATGCGGAAATAACGATCTTGTCTCAGCATTCCGACAACATCAGGTCTGCGACGTGAGATTAATGACTGACTACCGCCGACTCTTTCTACAATGCTCGGAAAGCGCTAGCGTGCTCTCGGTATGACCCTCACTGTCGCCGACATTGCGAAGCTCCAAGATGTCCAGGAGTACCAAGAACTTCACTGGGAGGGCTCTTTTGACGAGTACCTCGATTTTGTTCGTCAGGATGCAAACGTCGCGCGGACCGCCTATCAGCGGGTGTACGACATGATTGAGTCGCACGGACGCGAGGAATACATCGATAGCCGAAAAAAACTTGTGCGCTATCCATTCTTCCGTGACGAACAGAATGGCGGCAAAGATGCCGTCTACGGGCTGGATATACCTCTTATGCGGCTCGTTAATGCTTTAAAATCAGCTGCCTATGGTTATGGCACCGAAAAGCGTGTGATCCTCTTACACGGGCCGGTGGGGTCGTCAAAATCGACCATTGCTCGCCTGTTGAAGCGAGGTCTTGAACGCTACAGCCGGACCCCAGAAGGCAAGCTGTATACTTTTGAGTGGCGTTTACCGGATAGTCTCTCGCACGTTGCGGGCTCGAACGTTTTTCGTAGCCCGATGAACGAAGAGCCGTTGAAGCTCATTCCTGAGGCTTGGCGTAAGAAGGTGTTCGAGGACCTCAGTCTGTACAAGAACGCTAGATACCCAGTTATGCTCGAAGGTGAGCTTGATCCCGCGTCTCGATACATTTTCAGCGAGCTGATGGAGCACTACGCTGGTGATTTTGGCAAAGTCATGCAGCACGTGGTTGTGAAACGGTTGCTGTTGTCCGAGAAAGACCGAATAGGTATCGGGACATTTCAGCCAAAGGATGAGAAAAACCAAGATAGTACAGAACTCACTGGCGACATCAATTACCGAAAAATTGCGGAGTTTGGTTCGGATTCGGACCCACGGGCATTTAATTTTGACGGTGAGTTTAACATCGCCAATCGAGGCATCATCGAGTTTATTGAGGTTCTGAAACTAGACGTGGCCTTCTTGTACGATCTCTTGTCAGCGTCTCAAGAGCACAAGATAAAGCCCAAAAAGTTTGCTCAGACAGACATAGATGAGGTGATCATAGGACACACCAACGAGGCAGAGTACAAAAAGCTTCTTAATAACGAATTTATGGAGGCTCTCCGCGATCGTACGGTCAAAATTGATGTTCCGTATATCACCAAGCTTGATGAAGAAATAAAGATCTACACCAAAGATTATAGCACCGGCCGAATCAAACGACATATTGCGCCTCACACCCTAGAGGTTGCAGCTATGTGGGCGGTGTTGACCCGTCTCGAAGAACCGAAGAAACACAACTTATCCTTGCTGCAGAAAATGAAGCTCTACAATGGCAAAAGTCTTCCGGGATATACAGAAGACAATGTGAAGGAGCTACGAAAAGAGGCAGTAAGAGAGGGGATGGAGGGGATTTCTCCTCGTTACGTCCAGGATAAGATTTCAAATGCTCTGGTATCGGAGAAAAGTGAGGGTCACCTCAATCCATTCTTGGTTATGAATGAGCTTGAAGCGGGGTTAAAAACTCATTCTCTAATCAGTAGCGAAGATGAGCGTAAGCGTTATCGAGAATGTATGGCGCACGTGAAGCAGGAGTACGAAGATATCGTTAAAAACGAAGTTCAGCGTGCCATATCTGCAGATGAAGAAGCAGTACAGAAGCTGTGCGCTAACTACATAGATAATGTGAAGGCGTATACGCAAAGAGAAAAAGTCAAAAACAAGTATACTGGCCAAGACGAGGAACCTGATGAGCGACTTATGCGATCCATCGAGGACAAGATTGATATCCCAGAGTCGCGCAAAGATGATTTTCGTCGGGAGATTATGAACTACATTGGCGCATTGGCGATAGAAGGCAAGGTCTTCGACTATCGGACCAATGAGCGCCTGCACAAAGCGCTAGAGGCGAAGTTGTTTGAGGATCAAAAAGATAGTATCAAGCTTAGTTCGCTCATTTCCAACGTAGTCGATCGAGAGACGCAGAAAAAGATTGATATCGTCAAACAGCGTATGATTCGTAACTTTGGTTACAACGAAGAGTCCGCTACCGACGTATTAAACTATGTGGCCTCGATTTTTGCTCGCGGGGATGCCAACAAGAGCTGAGTGACGACACCAATCCCCGTGCGATGGGAATCTACACCATGTCCGCTATGCCGAACCTCTGGGCGAACTCAGGTTCTTAAAGGGCCCGACCGCCTTCATCAACGGCCGGGTCTATTCTCTGTCGTTCGATGTGTTCGTTGTGACCTTCTTCGAACCGATCCCCGGCCGACTGCGGACACCATCACGTATTTTTACCCCGACTCTTACCAGCCGTACCAGGCGCCTTTGGGACCACCCCCACAAGAAGATAAGTTGACCGTCCGCCAGCATATCGCCCGGAGATTGTTTGCTTTCAATAGCCAAATCTTGCCCCCTCACCGCGACCCGGGACGGCTTTTTGAGATAGGGACGGGTAGTGGTGGGTTTCTACGACTGATGGCTGCGCGTGGTTGGGACGTTGCGGGTTTGGAGTATTCCGCTTCCGCGGCAAGAAGGGCCCAGGAAATGGGCCTCTCGGTGGAAGTTTCCACGGTTGAGGATGGCGAGGGGCCGGATGAGCCGGTAGATGTTGTCGCCGCGTGGATGGTGCTTGAACACCTACATAAACCGCTCAGTGGCCTCCGAAAGATTCGGGGATGGCTAAACAAAGATGGATGGTTGGTAGGTTCGGTGCCGAATGTAGCAAGTCTTGACTTTAGGCTCTTTCGAGATGCGTGGTATGCGCTTCAGTTACCTACCCATCTTTATCATTTTACTCCAAAGACCCTCACCGCACTTTTGCAAACCGCTGGATTTAGCGTCGAGCGTATCTTTCATCAGCGAACGCTAGCCAACTACCCTCCCAGTATGGGCTATCGATTAGATGACTACCTGAAGGGTAGCGAAAATATGTCACTTCGCCGGCAATTGGTACAGTTTCCAGTCTCGGCGCCACGATGGGTACCTTTTGCTCTATATCCTTTGGCTTATACTATGGCGGCATTGGGGCAAACCGGGCGCATGACATTTTGGGCACGGGCGGACACGCCAAAGATTGGTTGAATAGGGCTCTGCTGATGATGACTAAGTTGAGAGTACATGCCCTATCCACAGGATATCAGGTGTCGTCTGCGAGATTCAGGGTCCGGCAATACCTACCTCACCTATCTGATCTGGGTGTGGAGGTGACGGAGAGTCCGTCCCCGGTGTCACTTTGGCAGGATGAGCCGCCCAGAATTTTTTCTCATGGGCGGTGGCTTCGCGGTAGTTATCGCGCTCTCTTCACCGCTCGTGCGATGACTGCCCGGGTTCCTGGCCTGCTTCGAAGTATGGATGCTTCATTGGTGTGGTTTCAAAAGGAACTCATTCCTGGCTTTGCAACTTTCGAGCGTTGGATGCCAAAGCCTTATATATTTGATGTTGATGATGCGGTGTGGCTTCAAGGGCCTTGGGGCACGTCGGCGGTGGCCGCAATAGCTCAGCGAGCGCAGCTTGTGATTGCCGGAAGTCGGGCCATTGCTGACTGGTTTGCACCTTATGCTAAGCGGGTAGAATTGTTGCCCACGCCGGTGGATACCGATGAGTTTTTTCCGGTTGCGGATCGAATCGAAGATCAACGCTGTGTTGTGGGCTGGATTGGTAGTCAGTCTTCCCTTACCTATCTTGAGCAAAAAGAAACCATGCTTGCTGCCTTCTTAGAGCAGGCTCCACTAGCGGAGTTGCGCATCGTTTGTGACCGGTCTCCGAGGTTTTCGAAATTGCCACCCAACCGTTGGTCATTTGTGAGATGGTCACCGTCCGTTGGGCCGTTTGAAGTACAACGTATGGATATCGGCTTGATGCCGCTCCCAGACATACCGGCTGCACGATACAAATGCGGGCTGAAAATGCTTCAATATATGGCGTGTGGTATACCCGTAGTTGTCAGCCCAGTAGGGTTCAATGATGACCTGATCCGAGCCCACAAGCCGGGCCTTGGACCACAGTCAGACGCAGAATGGTTTGAGGCCTTACTAGCACTCTATCGATCACCAGAGCTCCGCCGGGATATGGGGGAGCGAGGTCAGAAAGCTATATTGGCATTCTACTCACTTAGTTCAAGTGCACGCCGGCTTGCGGATATAATGCAGACTGCAGTTGCTGCACACTAAGTAATAAGGACAGTCAAAGACGTATGAAAGTGGTTGCGTTTACAAAGTATGACCGTCTGGCTGCAAGTGCTCGTGTTCGCTTTGAGAACTACATACCGTACTTGGCAAAAGAGGATATCCAGCTTTGCTTAGTTCCACTGCTTGGAGAATCTTACCTAACTCGCATTTTTGGTGAAGAGCCACCGTCGGTCTTAAGTGTAGCCAAGGCCTATCTGACCCGGTTTTTTTCCCTTCTCAGTGCCCATCAGTGGGATTTGGTCATGATCCAATATGAGCTTTTTCCATATCTCCCTGCCTGGGCCGAACAGTGGATGAAGATTACCAATACTCCCTACGTTGTGGACTATGATGATGCAATTTTTCACTGTTATGATCAGCACAACTCACCGGTTATTCGTCGGTTGCTGCAGAATAAAATCGCTCAGGTGATGAGTGGGGCGGAGACGGTAATCGTAGGAAATAGATATCTCTCTAATTATGCAAAGCAATACAACCCTCGGGTACGCCTTATTCCGTCAGTTGTAGATCATGATCGATATCAGTTTTCCTCATCCAAAGACTCTGGACCACTAACAATAGGGTGGATCGGGTCACCCTCTGCCTTCAGCAGTTTTCCCTTGGTGGTTCCAGCTCTGGAGCTGCTAGGCCGAGAAAGCGCAACTCGGCTTGTCACTGTGGGCGCCCCGATCATAGAGCTCGAGCATGTAGAGGTGGAAACGCGCCCCTGGAAAGAGGTGCGAGAAGCTCAAGATCTGGCAGACATGGACATTGGTCTAATGCCACTCAGCAATCAATTCTTCAATCGGGGGAAGTGTGCGTTTAAGCTGGTTCAATATATGGCCTCCGGTTTACCAACGGTTTCATCTCCAGTGGGGGCCAACTGTGAGGTGGTCGACGGAGAGAGTGGCTTTTTTGCGAAGACCACTGAAGAGTGGCTGAATGCGCTCCGAAAACTCCGAGATAGTCCCCAACTCAGACAACAAATGGGGGAAGCGGGCCGACGTCGTGTGGTCGAGCGCTTTTCGGTTGCTAGTCAGGCGGCAAGGCTTGCATCTATTCTACGCGAAGCTCACCAGCGTGGTGCTAGTCAAGCGTTGCATGGAACATATGGTAGGCCTTGATTCTCTCGGGTAGCTGTTCACTGGGGAGTTCTTATAGAACCCCATAATGCGGCTGATGGCGGTGCTGGAGCGTATCGCTTCCTCAGGTACAGAGTGGCAAGCGGTTCATATTCTCTGTGAGCTTGCACGACGAGGTATTGTGGTTGACGTTGTTTCGCTGCAAGCTCCGCCACCGAAGGCGGATCCAACGCCTCTCAGAGACGCTCTAAACAAAGCGGGTGTAGAACAATTTGAGCTGGGGTTGGGTCACCGGTGGAACTTAGCCGAGGGTGCATGTAAGCTTGCTAAGCTTGCGCGGGATCGGAAAACTGACATAATTCATGGCCGGCTATATTTTGCAGGGATTCATGTCGCCGCTACCAGTAGTCTGCTTCCCAGAACGCGACGGGTTGTGTCATTTCATAATGTCATCTACGACTATCCCAATCAGGGCTCCTTGGACTATCTGAGGCGGTACATAGAAGCGACAATATTAAAAATGGGTATTCATGCTTTCGCTGCAGTTAGCACCAGTGCTGCTGAAAGTTATCAGCGGAATCTTCATCTGCGGGGGGTAGAGGTGATTCCAAATGCTGTGCCAGTGGATACAATTACCCCGCTTAGTATTGATCGCAAGCCTTTAGCCCTACAATTTGGACTTCGAGCGGAAGTTCCATGGGTTCTTATGCCCGCGCGACTTGTCTTCGAAAAGGGCCATACCTATCTCATTCAGGCGGCAAAGACTCTTCGTATGTGGGGTCTGGATTTTCAGATCATCTGTGCGGGCTATGGTCCACTATTAGATCAGCTGCGTCGTCAAGTAGTTGCCGATTCGGTCCAGTCTCAGGTCTGTATACTGGGCTACGAAGTTCCTCGTTCAGATCTAATGCATTTGATGGATGCCAGTGAGATAGTTGTTCTTCCGTCACTATTTGAGGGATTTCCAAATACTGCGGCGGAGGCTATGGCAAAGGCTAAGCCCATTCTAGGAACCACTATCGGAGGGTTTAGAGACCTAGTCACCTCAGAAAACCATGGTCTTTTAGTTCCACCCCGTGATGCTACTGCCATTGCCAAGGCCTTGGAGAGATTGTTGGGAAACAAAGAGTTCCGGAGTACCCTAGGCACCGCCGGTCGAGAGCGGGTCAAAGACCACTTTGGTGTCCTATCCATCGCCGACCGCTGGGAAAATTTCTATCTGAGAACGTTGGGAAGGTCTTAGATGTACCAAATGCATGGAAAGGGAAAGCTCCTAGAGGGTATAAACGATGGTGCTAGCTTACTGCTAGTGATCGTTGTTGCAGTGGCCGGACTATCCGCAGGCATTGTAGGGCTCGCTATCTGTTTAGCGGTCGCATTGCTATGGGTCCTTTTCTTGATATTGAGCCGAATACAAGGTGGTCTGGGGCGTAAATCCGCAATCTTGGGTCCCCACAGTAGCTTGCAAGTTCAGCGAAGAAGATCGGCCAACAATCTCGAGATCTCGGATAGAGTAGATGCCTTTGATCCTGCCACACCGAATTCGCTGCTTTCTCTAGACGGTAGGGTTCATAGTTTTTCCCAGGCAAAAAAGTGGCAAAAAGAAAAAAAGAAGTTCATGGACAACCTTGGACTGCTTTTTGGGGTAGCGGTGGTGGCACGGTTTGCGACCGTTATCTTGGTCAATGCGACCCCGCTATGGTTCTCATTTGGTCCCGATGCCATTACATGGGAGTATTATGGGCGGCTAATGATCTTGTCGTGGTCCCTGACGGACTGGAGTGCAAATCTCATTCTCCAAGAACTTGGGGAGCAGTCGTTGTTTCCAATGGTCAACGCATTGGCCATACTCTTGTTTGGAAGTGCTCGTTACCCGGTATCATTCCTGAATGCTGCCATGGGTATTGGAACGGCGTTTGTAGCTGCCAAGCTAGCATTGCAGATATATAGTATTCAGGCGGCACGTCGAACCTTTATCCTGGTTCTGTTCTATCCCTCGCTCATGCTCTGGAGTGCAATGAACTTTCGTGAGGTATGGGCTCATATGACTATTCTACTCATTATGGTAGCGGGACAAAGTGTCCGGAGTCGATTTGCACCAGGATCGCTGATGTTGCTTCTAGTATCCCTCGGCTTACTCTATTTTATTAGGCCATACCTGTTTGGACTCATTCTCATACCACTGGTGGTTTCCATGGTTGTGGTGCGAACACGACAGCTGCCGTTTGCGGTGATTGGATTAATTGGGCTCGCAGTATTTATAACTATTTACGGGCAACGTTTTGGTCTTGGTACTGTGTTGGCTGTAGAGGAACAGCTTGAAACCATTCAAAATCTTCGAGAAGGATTGGCTTATGGTGGTAGTGCCTATGGTGAGAATGCAGATACTCGAACAATCTCTGGAGCCCTAATCTATTTACCCTACGGCGTAGCACAGTTTTTATTTGCGCCATTTCCTTGGAACGTGCGAAGCTTTCCTCAACTCATTGCTCTACCTGAATCTATATTTTTCTTGTATTTAGCTGGCCAAGCAGTCCGGCAAATACTATATGATATTCGCACTAGACTGAGCACAATAATTTTGCCACTTCTGACTATTATCACTCTGACTTGTGCTTACGGACTAGTGTCAGGCAACGAAGGAACAGCTTTTCGGCACCGGGCGCAGATCGTGGTAATTACCATCATATTCTCAGCGGCAGCGCAGACTCAGCGCAGTACAGAGATTACACGTCGGCAAAACCGCTCGCCTCTTTGGCCTCGTACGTTCATTCGTTCAACTATGTCTTGACCCTCAGATTGGGTTACTGTTGGGAAACCTCTCATGAGATCAAACCTCCTATCCATATTAGCGGAGCCAGGAACGGGTAGCCCACTAGAGATAGAATCAGTCTTCTCCGAAAATCAGACTGGCATATATGAGGGCACATTGGTATCGGTGTCCTCTGGCAAAAAGTATCCAGTAGTTCGCGGAATTCCGCGGTTCGTAGAAGGAGAAAGTTATGCGGAGTCTTTTGGTCGACAGTGGAATCAATTTCGTTGTACCCAACTAGATAGTCAAAATGGCGGCGGCTACACCCATAGGCGCTTTTATTCTGAGACCGGCTGGTGCGCTGATGAATTGCGCGACAAGTGGGTATTAGATGCAGGATGTGGGGCAGGAAGATTTGCTGAAATAGCTGCAAAAACTGGCTGCCGCTTGGTCTGTTTAGACTATTCCTCTGCTGTAGAGGCCGTCCGGGAAACAACTGCTAGTCTGGACAATGTTGATGTTGTTCAAGGCTCTCTTCTTGAGCCGCCATTTCGACCCGGAGTGTTTGACTATACGTACTGTATTGGGGTCATTCAACATACGCCAGATCCGAATCTTGCGGTGGAAAAAGTAGTGTGGCTGACACGTCGAGGTGGATCTTTTGCTATGACCATTTACGCACGTCGGCCATGGACTAAGTTGCACGCAAAATACTTTGTGCGTCCCCTGACAACTCGACTACCTCAGGAGGTACTGCTACGCGGTATCAAAGTAGCTATGCCCTTGGTCTATCCGCTGGCATCTCGGGCATTTAGTCTACCGATCGTGGGGCGTATCTTCCAATTTACCTGGCCGGTAGCAGTATATTCCGATCGCAAAGACCTTTCGTCAGCGCAGCGGTATGAGGAGTCGATTCTAGATACTTTGGATATGTTGTCTCCCACACATGATCATCCAATGACTGCTGGGGAGGTAGATGCTGTTCTTCAGACGATGGGGGCGCAGCGTTGGAACTTCCAAACTCGTCGACCGGTTAATGTCTTGGGTGTTCACTAAATTATCAGCTACAGCAGAAATCACTTGGGTTGAACCCAAGTTCCAGCTTCTCAGCGGGGCTATGCCCCGCTGCGCGACCCCTTGTTGATTCTAACAGAATCAATTCAAGTGGTCTTTGCTGTAGAGGTGGTTATAGGGGTTTGGGGTACATTATGCTCTGTTGCGGCATGACGGTTCTTCATCCATAGTTCAAGAGCAAGTAGGGCCCATATCTGATAAGAGCGATCTCGTTTGCCGGTCATGTGTTCATCTAGTAGTTTGCGGACCGGAGCAATATTTAGACTGTCATAAATATATCCACGGGAAGGTGATAAGGTATCCTCGACTAGTTCGCGCAAGGGACCTTGAAACCATTGCCCGAGCGGTAGACCAAATCCCATTTTTTTTCTACGGAAGACCCAGTTGGGTACAAGTTCACTGAAGGCTTTTCGAAGTAGGTATTTACGTTGTCCCCAGTGAATTTTGTAGGACCCAGGGAGTCTAAATGTATAATCTATGAGATCCATGTCTAAGAATGGTGACCGGGCCTCTAGCCCATAATACATACTTGACCGGTCAATTTTGACGTTAAGATCTTCTTGAAGATAAGTTTTTGCATTGATCCGCAGTAAGGTATTAATGAGGTCCTGATCTTGGCTGGAGGATGAGGTTGAGTCTTGTCCTGGAGAGGGAAGATTCAAATACCTAGCTCGCATGAGTTTATTGAGTTCATGTGGGCGGAAAATGGCGATCCAACTATGCAAACGCTCCGAAGCGTCTCCCTCCATCCGGTGAATGAATCGAAGAACTTGACCAGTCAGCCCGGTAGGCTCCTTAAGTTTATTGATGCTTTTTGCGCATATAGATAGATTTTGACGGAAAATTTTGGGGATATATGCTGGGTATGACGCTGAAGAAAATCGGGGATATCCGGCAAAAAGTTCATCACCACCGTCGCCAGTGATAACTACTGAGGTATGTTGTCGAGCCAGCTGGCAAATTAGTGCTGTTGGTAATAAGCTTGTATCACCAAAAGGTTCGTCCATGTGAGATAGGAGTTCAGGAAGATAAGTAAAACAGTTAGTTTGTGCCGTGAGTTCAATATGTGTTGTGCCATAAAATTCTGCCACCTTGCGAGCATATAAACGCTCATCGTTTGGGTGGTCGGGAAAACCAAGGCAAAAGGTTTTAATTGGCTGTTGGGAGTTTCGGGACATGAGTCCTACGATAATAGAACTATCAACTCCTCCGCTAACGAATGCTCCAAGAGGAACGTCAGCCACCATGCGTCGGACTACGGCAGACTCTAGTTTATCACGAACCTCGTGAGCGGCTTTATCTATATTTGGTGGTGCTATGTATGTTGCCGGAATCGACCAAAAACTATGGACTGTGGGTCTTGGAGTGTCTTTGGTGTAGATGTGGAATGTTCCTGGATCGAGCTTGTATATTTTTTTGTAAAATGTGTCTGGGGCGGGTACATATCCGTGGGATAGGTACTGGGGAATGGCGAAGGGGTTGATGGATGTGTCAATTCCAGGTAAGCTAAGTATAGCCTTTATTTCACTCGCAAAGGCTATTTTTTGTTGATTTTCATATACAAATAGTGGCTTTTGTCCGGTGCGATCTCGAGCAAGCATGAGGCGTTGTTGCTTGTGGTCCCAAAGAGCGTAGGCAAACATACCATTTAGGCGGGCAAGTCCACTCAGGCCAGACTCTTCGTAGGTGTGAACGATAATTTCTGTGTCTGATTGACTACGAAAAATATGACCCTTTGCGATGAGTTCTCGTCGATGGTGCTGGTGATCATAGATCTCACCATTAAAGACCACCCATATTGATCCATTTTCGTTGGCTAGCGGTTGGGCCGCGTGTTCAGATAGATCAATTATTTGGAGACGGGTATGAGCGAGACCAACGTGACCGAAACTTTTAGTTCCGTGACTGTCAGGGCCGCGGTGGCGCAGACGGTTGGTCATTAGCTCCAGAAGGTCGCTCTGAATGGGAGCCCCGTTAGTGTGAAAGATACCAGCTATGCCACACATTATGTAGTCCTAAAATTTCTTGGCCACCAGCTATCGTTTTGTCTTTGAAAGCTTTGGAGAATGTCTTGGTAGACTTGCTCATAGGCATCAATGCCTTTGCTGAGAGAGAACCACTGCTCGGCACGGGCTCGGCAGTGGCCTTGGGTCTCGGGGTGCTGAGCTAGGGCAAATAGTTTTTCTGCCCCTTTTGCCATGCTTCCTTCGCTGAGGTCTTTGAGCAGTACGCCAGTCTCTCCGTCCAAGAGTTGTTTGGAGTCTCCAACCATGTTGCCAACTACCGGGAGACCACTTGCGAGAAACTCGCCGAGCTTAGTAGGTGATATGCCGATGGTCCCGATAGTGCCGCGGTATAAAAATAGACCTGCATAACCACACTTAATG
Organism: Myxococcales bacterium; assembly: GCA_019634385.1. Taxonomy (GTDB): domain Bacteria; phylum Myxococcota; class Kuafuiibacteriia; order Kuafuiibacteriales; family Kuafuiibacteriaceae; genus JAHQVK01. Next base: position 52,420 of record JAHQVK010000039.1, read on the forward strand.
GCAGCAGGTACTTCCGGGCGATTGAGGGAGTGATGAATCAGTTCGTTTTCGAGACTGAATGGACGAAGTGCCTGTCGGATGGGTTCGATGTTATCTCGAGTAATGACCATCAAGCGGCTAGGGGTTGCGACTCTTCTCCAGTGGCGGTAGAAGCGAACCATTTGGTCGATGAGGTTTCGGCGACTAACAGCACCGAGGTATACCAATGGAAACGTACCGCTTACTTGTCGCTGGATTTCAGAGTTGGGGCGAATGTCCGTACGAAACAGTTCAAGATCTACACATGTTGGAATAACATGTATCTTACTAGGGATATTGTATGGCCTTGAGTGCCGTAGATGGCTTGCCATGTTATTTGTGAGGACCGTTATAGATGCTGAATTTTGTAAGAGCATTTTTTCTGCGTAGCGAAGGCTTCGATCAATCATGCCGTCCGCGGTCCAGCTACCGCAGTCTACGCGTTCATCCGGCCATAAACCTCTCATATCAAAGAGCAGCGGTGTGCGAGAAATACGGCAGTACGGCAGGGCGGCAGTGGCGGCTACGTAGGATCGCGCGTGGACAAATTGTGCTTTTGAGATTTGGCCCAAGATGGAGGTTGCGAGCGCCCCCTGAGTGATATCCATGATTGTTGCTGGGACTCGAGGCCTTTGATGATATCTCAGACGTGTGGAATGTACTCGGTGAGCAGATAGACCACGAAATGACTGATTTGACGGTGGTTTTTCAAAGCTTAGGAGCTCGAATTGGTATCCTCGTTGTGCCAGGCCCTCAATATATGGGAGCACCTGACTTTGGCCTAACTGGTCGCCCATACCGTCGTAGGATACATAGACTATGGTGGTGTTGTTCATATTTCTCCTGTGTTGCTAGCCTTCATAAATATGTTATTACTTACAATTGCTGCTTTTGGGGTTGGTTGGGGGCTGATGAAGGTGTGCTTCAATGAGGGTAGTCACATTTGACTCCGTCTTTCCTGAAGAACTTGGATGCTATAGCCTGTACATAAGGTTCACTGATCTTGGCTATGCGCGTGGCTGCCACAGCGGGAACTGACCCAGTGACGATAGTCGGTGGGGAGCTGACAGCCATCTTTGAAGCAGTATGGGCTATGTTTGGGTCGAGGCTAAGGTCTCCAAGTCACCAAATAGAGAGCTTGGTCTAATTTGCATTTTTGGCGCTCCAGCGTGGCGGACAACGGGAGCAAGTTTTGGTTAAGGCGTGTCTTTAACCTCCGGACCGCGTTCTGACTTGTTTCCCACATTTGTGCGGGGTCGGTGGCTTTGGCACCCCTTCGGGCCTCTCCGTCCGGTACACCCCGTACCCTACCTCCGTGGCCGACCCTTCAGACACGCGGGCTACGGCGTCATCTCCACAGCCAGAGGTTAAAGATATGATCTACAGCAAACACCACTTGAATTGATTTTCTATAAGAATCAACAAGGGGTCGCGCAGCGGGGCATAGCCGCGCGTAGAAGCAGGAACTTGGGTTCAACCCAAGTGATTTCTGCTGTAGGTAGCTATGACCCTATCATCCCCCTTGTGGATATCTGGTATTATACCTCTCTTGAGGTAATACGACGTGAATCCGCTTTCGGCTTTATGGAACAGGGTGAGTTAACGCGCCTGACAAAAGCCTACAGTGGGATCAATGGCGGGATTAATTGCGACGCAGATGAGGTTTGATGTATCGTCGATGGTTTTGTTACTACATCCTTGTCTAGCGGGCGGAAGACGTGGATTGCACCCATAGACGCAGCCTCCGATGGATGGCACCCCATTTGTGGATCCGAAGATCGCACAGAAGGCATCTTGGGGGCACTGGTTTTCGCGTCCGGCACAATTTTCTTCAGCGCTGGGTGGAATTTGGGGTTGCGCGGTTATTCTGGAGGCATTGTAGATCGGTAGTACATCATCGCGGATAGCTTCCATATCCATGCAGATGTCAATAAAGGGGACACACGCTTGGGGAGCTGTACAGTCGTTGGGAAAGCTAGAACATTGTTCGGAGCAAACGCCAAGGTTTTCCATCGGTAGAAGCTCGAAATCACATGCAGGAGCTGGTTGGTCGGGTGCTTGCGGTTGGCAGTCAACGTTTGGGGTAGTTGGGTTATTGTCCAAGTCGCCGCATAGTTGGGTACAAATACCAGCGTCTGGTGCTTGAGCATGTGTCTGATCAAAAAGGTCAAGACACAGAAGATGACCGTGGTTCGCCCGATCGAGACTGCAGGTTTGAGTGGCGTTTTGGGTGGAGCACTTTGAGCCGGCTGGTAGCGGGGCTTGTTCAGCACAGTGTCCGGGGAGCGCTTGTGGACCCCTTATGGCTCCGTTATTGACGTTGCAATACCTATGAGTGTCCCCCAGGCACTCGTTGTCTGTTGTGCAGGGGCGTACGCAGGAAAACGTCCCCGGCTCGAGGGTCGAGGAGTGGTCGCTCATAAGTTTGGTGCCAGTAGGGCAGTCAACGATGGGGATCGAGCTGAAATCGGCGAATCCTCCTTCCGGAGCCAGGTCATGTACGCACACCTGGTTGGGGCTGCAGAGCGTGGCAGTTGGGCTTAGTGAGGATGCTCGGCAATCGTCTGCTGTTTCGCAGCGTAACAAACAGATACCCTCCGGAGTGTCGGGATTAAGACTTTGGGCGGTGGTCCTCAATTTTAGGCAGGTCAGTCCGACATCACAGGTGAGAAGGGCGGAGGCACAGGCTTCTCCTTCTTGGGGAAGAACCTCTGGCACATTGGGATCCTGGGATGGAGGTGGTTCGGCGTCACCTGGATCTTGGGATGGAGGTGGTTCGGCGTCACCTGGATCTTGGGATGGAGGTGGTTCGGCGTCACCTGGATCTTGGGATGGAGGTGGTTCGGCGTCACCTGGATCTTGGGATGGAGGTGGTTCGGCATCA
>JAHQVK010000040.1 GCA_019634385.1 Myxococcales bacterium
ATTTCAATGAGAGGCCGTTAATCGGAGGGTTTCAGCCTATTCGGCCCTCACTACTCCCAGGTAATTGAAGTACCCTTCGACCGTAAACTTAGACACAAATTCATTGGTGTCCGGATCAACCTCAAATACTTCTGATAGCGTCCCATCTTCTGACTGACCTACATAGATTTTTCCGTTGAGTGGTACGTCATTGTATCCGATAACTGAGTATGGGGCCCCTTCAACCGGCTCAGCGGCAGGGGTATCTGATAGGTCGATGCGCCAGAGCTGGTGGGCAGCCACAGACCAATGGTCAAACAGTCCTCCGAAGATAAAGTCCTCCGGAAGAAGACTTGGATCATACATTCTAGAAAAGCCAAAGCTAGCTCCAGGACCACCATTTGACATTTCTGTGATTGGTTGGAGACCACCGGTAAGCTCTGGAATACTGTAGTAGTAGTCTTCATCAAAATCTGTCTCCCCGGCTAGAATGCGAAGAAGACATCCGTCGATAATCTCCTCATTATTTAGCTCTGCTCGAATTTGGGCCGTATTGTTACGCCCATCACCCAGAACATAAATATTACCATCTGCACCCAATGCCGCTGCTCCTCCGCTTGAACAACGGTCATCTTCCGCTGTTGTGACAATCGTGAGGTTCTCGGGATCAAGAATTGTCATAGAAACTATATCCAGAACCCTGTATTCCGGGTCTGGTGTCCAGTAACGGCCAGGGACATAGACTTTCCCGTCGATGGCAACCGTAGTCCAGGTTTCTAATTCATACCCTTCGCGATCCAGAGCACTGATATCAATCTCGCCAACAATGGTCATGTCGGTTGGATTCCAGACTACCGCTTTCTGCACATCGGTCATGATCGATACGGCGATGTTTTCACTCACCAATACATTGCCATAGTCCATCCGTGTTGCGCCGGTATTTTGAAGATTCAACCGAACTGGTTCGTCAGAGATGATGCCATTTTCATCAACGGTATACTTTTCAATCACTGGCTCATTGAGGAGGTGAACAAAAAACGCTCCTTCGCGAATAAGAATGTGGGGACCACCCGAGAACTCTCGCGCAGTTGAGAGGTCGTATGCGCCGGCATCGATCGAGTCAATAACCTGTACATACGCAGATCGATTACCATCGCCAGCAATGGACACTGAGCTCAGTAGATATAGAGTTCCGCTAAGTGGGTCTGGCTCCGGTTCCGGCTCCGGGTCCGGTTCTGGTTCTGGTTCTGGTTCCGGGTCTGGCTCTGCCTGGTCGTCGATCCGGACAGAAGGCTCATCCTCGCTGTCGCAACCATAAAGCCCAGCGGCAGCGAAGCCGAAAACCAAAAAAGTAGCGGTGTATTTACGACGTAATTGCATTTATTCTCCCTAGTCTAATCTTATTAAAGCTCAATAGTCGTTTTAGCAAAGAAGGCCCGACCAGGCCGTTGGACACCAAAAAAATCAAACAGGCGTTCGTTGGTCATATTTTGAAATTCTCCAGTCAGGCTCAACGAAAATGCTTGATAGTTTATTTGGTATCCCAAAGTTATATTGTGACTTAATTGATCATCAATGGTGTTCTTGAATCTTGGATCACCATTACTTTCCCAGTCCTTGAAAAAAGATTTGACATATCTAGATATGTATCCTAAACGAAGCTCGTCGTCGGAAAAGAGTTTGGTCAATCGAAAACGGGCCTGTAGGTTTCCAAACAGGTAGGGTCTGTGAGGTATTCGATCTCCACTATCTGCAGAAAAGCTCCCTTCTTCAGTAGTGTTTCGTAGATCGACATAGGTTGCAGCCGCCGCGAGAATTAGATACTCACCCGGTGAAGTCCAGCGAGCACTAGCCTCAAATCCCATTGATCTCGCTGAGCCAACATTATTGAATTGTGCCCTTGGCGAGTTATCAGCCATCCTCAAAATATAGTTTTCCATCGAACGATAAAAGGCATTCGATATAAGGGTCCAGCTACCAACCGGTAAGCGCTCAGTAGTTAGTTCAAGGCCAATATTGACGTTGTCACTTATCTCTGGCAAAAGATCAAGATTCGAATCAGTCTGAGTAGCTGGGTTACCCAAGAGCTCATCCTGGCGTGGCAACCTCATGGCTCGCTCATAGGAGGCTTTGGTAGCTAGCCACGAAAAGATCTTCAATCGGGCAGAGTTTCCAAATCCAACAAAGTCGGCAAACCGGCTAAGTGGTATAAGTTCACCACTGGTGCCACTTTCAGTCTCGCCGCTAATCCACTGCAGATAACTCTTTGCGAAGATGATATTCTCTAGTCGCCCCTGAAATGCGGTGAGCTGATACTCAAGACCAGATACCATTGTGGTTAGGATATTATCCCGTTCAGTTTCATTTCTATCGAGAATGACCTGCTCCTGGCGCCATAGGATACTTGGGGATACGGATAGTCTGAACTCATGATTCGGGTTGACCTGCCACCGAAGGTGGGATCTTGCGATAGCTGTTGTATCATCGATAGCAATTTCTAAACCATCCTTGCCTCCCGCGGTGTCTTCGGTTTCGCCGCGAGTGTTTAGAGCTACGTTACACCCGAGCCAATTGTATCGGCATTGACCTAGGTCTTCATAACCGATTCTACGCTGGGACACTCCCGCGATCAGCTCAATACCCAAACCGTTGGTATGCTCATAGATATACTTAATTACACCGCCCGCTGACTCTTGATCCCAACCCACTTCACCATAGGGTACTTTCATATCTACGCTATGCTGAACCTCCTTCTCCACCCCGGAGTAAAAGCCTCGCAGCGATAAATGATCGGTCCAGCTTTGATGATCAATTCCGGCCTCAAGGTTTAGACCGCGAGCTCGATAGGCGTCATGAAACCGATCCACAGAAGCGCTAATTTCCCGGCCTAAATCGTCCGCCAACTTAACATCGTCTACCCTATAGTTATTGGCTACATCATCGAGGTAGCCTCCTACTCGGAACCAAAGGTTGTTATCTGCTCTATAACTCCCCCTAAGTGTAGCTCGATGGGTACCAAAGGAGCCACCTTGGTAACTGGCGTCGCCATGAAAATCTGGTGCTACTGGGGAAGCCTTAAGATTGATCGCTCCCCCGAGTGCATCGGCTCCAAAGAGAACCGGAACAACCCCCCGAAAGACCTCCACCTCTTCCACAAGGTTGATGGGAACATTCGCCAATCCGGCGGGAAAGCCAAACAGGGCCAGCGGAATTCCATCAATAAAGAACCTAATCTGATCCCGCGTCAAACCATTTAGGGTTATCTGAGCATCGGAACCTAAGCCCCCCGTTCGCTGCACTGAGATGCCTTGGGTTCGGGCTAAAACTTCCCCGAGGTCTGCAGATTCTAGATGGACCTCCTCAAGAGGTACAATTTGTATTGCCCTTGAGGAATTGAGCTGGCGATGAATAGGTGTTGTTCGGCGTCCACGAATCTCGATTTTCTCGAGCGAATCATCTTTTGGGCTAGGCCCTTCGAAACCCTCATCTGCGGATGTGGATGTGGATGTCTGCTGCTCTTGTGCGGTGACAATACGAGCTTCACACCACCCCCAAGCAATGATGATAGCTGGAAATATATTTCTGAATTCCTTAAGTATTACGGTGGACATTCAGTGCCTCTGGCTTGGATGACAATCGAGTACGCAACGTTGCCATTTGTTTCCGCGAACGAGCGTAGGGCGTGTCTTTAACCTCCGGACCGCGTTCGGACTTGTATCCTGCGTTTGTGAGGGGTCGGGGGCTTCGCCACCCTTTTCGGGCCCCTCACATCCCGTACGCTCCCTCCGGGGCCGGCCCCTCACAAACGTGGGCTACGGTGTCATCTCCGCAGCCGGAGTTGAAAGACACGCCCTAGTTTACGGTGTCTTACCCTATATGTTAGACCCAGCAGGAAGTATGGCCTGTCTCGATTTCTGACTAGGAATTGATAATCATTTTCAAAATCAAATGTCAAGCAGGATGCTACGGTTTTGAGGGGGCATGGGTTAGATTTACAAGCAGAGATCGATGATAGAGATTATCTGGCCTCCGGCCTATTCGACCCAGTAAGTATACTTCGTTAGGCATCCCGTCGAAGAAGAGAATACAAGTGGGGTAGGCAATCAATGAGTGGCGGAGTCGGTCGAAGTGGTCAGCATAGTTCGAGGTCGGCTATTTAGGAAACGCACCCCCGAAAAGGATGCAAGTGAGGTAGGCAACCAACGAGCGACGGAGCCGGTTGAAGTGGTTTGCGGAAAAAAGAGCCCAGCGGTGCTTGTTGGGTCCGATCAACTGGCAGCCAAGTCTACCGACAAAGAGCCCTCTGTAGTGGGTAATAGGATTTGTTGCAAATACCTGTGTGCTAAGAGGGGAGCCCCGAGTATCTGGGACCGAATACAGCCATCAATTGGACAGCCGTAGGCGCTATGAGCCCCCGTAGACGGGATTGCTTCAGGACTCCGAACCCGAAAGCTCCTACCGCAAACAAGTGGTCGCTCAGCGGGGCCTAGCCCGGAGTAGAAGCAGGAACTTGGGTTCAACCCAAGTAATTTCTGCTGTGACATATATTGATGATTAGTTTTGGTTCGATATGACTATATTCAATATTACCATCGAAACGTTCCATAAGAATAGTTTTGTCTTACATGATGATTATGTGTGATCATGCTTAACTAGCAGCTGGTTGATTTGGCCATGTGTGTAGCTATCGAGTCCGGCTTTTCGTGATGGCCGCATATGGCGTCTTCCACGCAGCGTTGGGCTCGGGCAGGGAAGCCGGCAACGCGTGTGTTTTGCGGAACGTAAAGGTCTGCTCCAAGGCGTCGGCGAGCCGGTCTGCTTCGAACGCAGCTATGCTTGCCAAGAGGGCAAGATCCGGCAGGTCTTTGACGCGCGAGTTCGGCCGAGGCCGCGGCATGGTGTAGGCGTGCAGTTTCTCCGCTATGTGCGTCTCGACCGGATAGAGCCGGAGGGTGGGGGGCTCTATGCCGGCGAAGCCGAGCACATCGTCGGCGGTGACCACCTCTGGCTCGCCAAAGATGGGATCGCCAAATGCCACGTCTACCCCGAAATGCTGGCTGTAGAGCTTACCTGCGAGCTGGCACTCGGCACGGAAGCGCATGCCGTCGTACTGCCTGCCATCGTTGTGAATCTCGGGGTGGTCGTTGTCGCGCCCGACCTCAAATGTGAGGAAGTCGCTGAGGTCCAGGCGTGCGACTTCTTGTAGTCGTTCGAGCACGCGCTTGGATGAACCCATGAACCGTAGGTCGATGTCTTTGGTGGTGCGGGCTCGTCCGGCGGGGAAGTGGACCAGCCGGTAAATGGCCCGCCGAACCCGCAGCATCCGGCCGGCCCGGATGTGATGAGCGAGTAGCTGCGGTGAGTAGCCGGCCTCGGCCGCTTGTTGGGTTGTGAACAGTCCCTCCTCCCGCGAG
>JAHQVK010000041.1 GCA_019634385.1 Myxococcales bacterium
AAGCAGGTCCCCGCGACGTGGGGCAAAGTACCCCTAAACGAGGTTCTTGATACCGGGCTTTTCGACTACGAGGAGGCTGAGCAATCTGCTGGATGGATTCAGGAACTTGAATCCGAGGTCCATACACCCGAGACCGATCAATACGGGATTTCAAGTTTTGTGTACCGCACCCATCATCCTTTTGATGCCGTCAAGTTCTGGGACTTTCTGCACAACAAAGAGACTTTCAACCATCTGCTTCGGTCGAAAGGGTACTTCTGGGTCGCTGCGAACCACCATACGGCCTATGAGTGGGCGCAAGCCGGAGGGAGCAGCCAGCTCAACCCCGCTGGCCTATGGTGGGCGGCAATGCCAAGAGAGGACTGGCCGCACCCACCCGGTGAACGTCCCGATGAAAAACCTTCCTGGGACCTGAGATATGGTGACCGTCTTCAGCAGTTGGTGTTCATCGGCCAGAACCTTGATCAGGAAAAACTGCGCAACCAGTTGGACGCTTGTCTCCTTGACCCCAAACTAACGGAAGGGGGCAGCGAAGCCTGGGCAACTCTCGAAAGCCCATTCCCTGACTTTGAGGTGGAGGATGATGAGGAGGACAAAGATGTCGCAATCTGATGTGATGCCGCTGTCCGCCGCATCAATCCGTTCTAATGCCTGCACTCCCGAGGTCTTCGAAGGCGACAAGCTTTGCGACCTCACGCGAATCTTTGAGCCGCAGACTCAGATGGTGATTGCGCCGTTTGACGACGAGAGCTGGTCCCCTGAGGCGATGTGGGGACGGATGGCACGTGAGGGGCGTTTGGCGGTCATGACATTGGACGGGAAGCCAAACAGAGAAGACTTGGATGACGCTTTTCGTGTTTGCTCAGCGCTTGGGCGTTTGCTTTCCAACCTCAGCGAGGTGTTTGCGACCTTAGTGGGTGCTCAAGAAGTGGGTATCCGGTGGATGTGGACCTGCCGTCCCTCGTGTCCGCGATTTCACGAAGACAAGGTAGCGATACGAGCCATTTACAACCATTGTGGTCCGGGTACTGAGTGGGTCCCCTCCCAATACGTTGATCGCGAATACCTTGGCCACAAGAGCGGCGGGTTGGATGACGAGGTTTCAGGACTCCTCCTCGACTCTTCTCAGATTCGCGAAGTCGCGTCCGGCACGCTGTCAGTCTTCAAAGGCAAAGTGTGGGAAGACAATCCGGGGCTACCGATCGTGCATCGCTCGCCCCCTAGGAGCGGTACTTTTCGCTTTGTGGCTACCCTGGACCTCCTGGACTAGCCCCATGTTCCTTTCCAATGCCCTGAATGCACTTCGAAGCTTTCAAACCGTAAGCGCCGCCCAGCTAAGCAAGAAGCGGGAGCGTTTAGATCCTACGAATCGGAAACAGAATCTCTGGATGTAGATATGGAGATGGACTGGGTTATCGTTGGTGGAGGGATTCACGGGGTGCATCTTGCCGCTCGTCTTATTGGTGAAGCCCAAATACCGTCCGAGAGATTGAGGATTGTTGACCCCGCTAGTCGATTGCTGGCGCGCTGGCGGGAGTGCACAGAGGCAACGGGCATGACTCATCTGCGGTCTCCATCCGTGCACCATCTCGACCTTCATCCGTGGTCGCTTCAGCGCTTTGCTGGCAAACGGAAGAAGCGCGAGCCCAGGCTTTTCTCCGCGCCTTACGATCGTCCGGCGCTGCATCTATTCAATGCGCACTGTGACTGGGTTTTGGATATATTTGGTCTGGAGAAACTTCACATGCGTGGGCGCGTCGTCGAGTGTAGAATCGATAACAATAGCGTCACCGTATGTACCGATGTGGTAGGCGAACTTGCGACACAGAACGTAATTCTCGCGATCGGAGCGAATGAACGACCTCTGTGGCCTTCATGGGCGTCCAAGGAACACGCAAGGATCCACCACATTTTTGATCCCCATCTTGAAGACTTGCCGCTCGGCCACGAAGAGAGAATCGCAGTTGTCGGTGGCGGAATCTCCGCGAGCCAGGTTGCGCTTTGTCTGAGCAAAAAAGGCCACCAGGTTCACTTGCTGTCTCGCCATGCCCTGCGTAAGCATCAGTTCGACAGCGACCCTGGCTGGCTCGGACCCAGATTCATGGCCAAGTTTGCCGGGGAGCGTAATCACGATCGTCGTCGAGCAATCATTCGTGAAGCACGTCATCGGGGTTCGGTTCCCCCTGATATCTATCGAGCCCTCCGGTGGGCTATCGAAAGAGGCGAAATACAGTGGTATGAAGCCGAAATCGAAGAGTTTGAAACGAGGGAAGAGCGTGTTCGCCTCAACTCTGGCTCCGCCGAAGTTCCCGAGGTCGACCACGTACTTTTGGCTACGGGTTTTGCATCGGAGCGACCAGGTGGCGCCATGATCGATAAGTTGCTCGAATCAGCCTCACTACCCTGCGCATCGTGTGGCTACCCAATCGTGGATACTAAGCTACGGTGGCATCCCAATGTATTTGTGACTGGACCGTTGGCCGAGCTCGAGCTGGGGCCGACTTCGCGAAATATTTCGGGTGCAAGACACGCCGCAGATCGCGTCATCAAGGCACTTCAAAAGTAATAGAAAAGATGAACACGCCGCGTCTCATGGGTAAGATCGAACCCAATACGCCATAGGACCCTGAAACGAAGATTGCTCTTGCTCTGAACTTGCCGGTGAGAAAGCTGGTGGCACTGGCTAAGGTTGGCACTCGCACGTGGTTCCCGACGACGGACACCAACGCTCGATACTGGTTACTTTCGGTTAAATCCACCAGTTCGCCTGCGGCCCACTTCTCAAATTGTGCGGGAAAACAAAGTATTGGCTAAAGCGATGGCACGATGAAAGTAGGCTACGCGCCACGTCTCCTCTTTTTCGTTCGGAAGACTCCGCCTTATACAGCAGAAAGAACTTGGGTAGAACCCAAGTTCCTGCTTCTCCGCGGGGCTATGCCCCGCTGCACGACCGCTTGTTGATTCTTAGAGAATCAATTTGTCACTGATGTCCTCTCTGAGGCACTGCGTCGTTTCGGGTGTCTAGGTGTCACGGGACGGTATTTCTGGTATTGCTGGCCAGTGGTGAGTCGCAAAAAGGGAGGTTGCCTCTGCGGAGCCCTCCGCTACGAAATTGAAGGGGAGATAGATGGCGTCTGGATGTGCCACTGCTCGAACTGCCGAAAGGCCAGCGGCGGCACCGGAAATGCGATTGTCATCGTCAGGCAGGATAACTTTCATTGGCTGAGCGGTGAGGACCATCGAACCACATTCGAGTTGCGGCCGACGTACACGATCACTCGGTGCAAGACCTGCGGCACGCCGCTTCCCGCTGAGGAAGATGAGAAGAATGTCTATCTCACCGCTGGGACCTTGGATGATTCCATTGGGGTTGGGATCAAGGGCCACATCTTCTGTGGTTCGCGTGGAGATTGGGACCGCGATGCGGAGGACGTGCGGTACTTTGACGAGCGGCCGAAATAACAGAATTCTCTATTTGGCAGCCAGCGTTTCTTCAATCGCCTCCACTACGAGTTTTACATGGACCGCTCGCGGTCTTGGGAGGGAATGGGACAGCCACCCCCTCGGTCCACCCGACGATGACGTTTCGCGACCTATCCGACCAGTTTAGGCTCCACACCCTCTGGAAAAGCCCCAAATCGGGCAATGCACCCGTAGGTCTTGTATGCCCACATGGCGAGCTGCTCTGGCTCCATGATGTTGAGCAGAGCAGGAAAGGGGTGGGCTGCAATTTCACCCAAGACCAGGGTTCGAAGCAGGAACTCGACCGATGCTGGAGGATATGTTGGGTCGTCCATCTCCCATTTTGGGACTTCCATGGAGGTTACGAGGATGGACTCCGCTGAAGGCTCAAAGGCTGCTCGGTATTGAAGCTCACCGCCCCAGCTTCGCGTGAAATAGAGTGTGTTGCCCCAAAGAGCCACATCCCATTTGTATTCGAGACGTCGTGCCGAATATATGCGTCCTTCTGTGTCTAGTCCAGGATTTGGGAGCTGAAGTGAGCAGCCGATTGTCTTGCACTCTTCGACATTCTTGCCTCGAAGGCTCTCGGCGCTCGCCGGATTGCGCAGTGCGATGAAACGGTCGAGTTGGTCTTGGTCTTGGGCAGTGGAGACCACACCTCGGGTTACGCTTCGGCAGTCCAGGACGGGGCGGTCGAAAGGAAAAACAATCTCACTTGAGCTAAGCCAAACAAGGGGAGCCTCGCGGTCTTCTTCGTTACCTGGAGGAGCAATTCCATAAACAGTCGGGTCAGGTTCATCGTCAGGAAGCCATACGAGCACCTTGTCATGGCTACCCGAGCTGGATGTGTTGTTGCTCCCTGTAAGGGCGTTCCACAGTTTCTTGAACACAAAATCCCCCTGTCTCGCCGGAATCAACGGCACCTCGGGTGAAGGGTCAAGGGAGAATACCTTTTCAAAGATTCAGACTATTTACTACATGCGTCTTTCACAGCAAGCCCTCAAATCGTAGGCAGAATTCGTCGAATACATACGTCCTTGGCATCGTCGAATACATACGTCCTGGGCATCTGTTGGGCCCGCTCACGTTCCGCCGCGGCGGTGCGAAGCTAAAGTCGCCCCACGTCTTCTCAACTAGAGCTTTGAAGTCGGGCTCCATCCCCTCTGACAGCTTTCTTTCCCTAAGCTCCTCGGCGTTCTCGATCTTGAGGCCCAGTCTTGCCGCTGTTGGCATGATGGTCTCACCGGCCCGCGGGTGAAGACATTCCGCGAACTCAAACGACAGGATGAAAAGGAAGAGGATGCAGTTAATCGTTGCGGTAACAGCGGCTAACTAATTAACAAAATGGTGGGCCTACCTAGACGACTTTAGAACCGCGGTCCTGGAGGCCGCATAGGCAACTACGCCAACAACGAAAATCCTGCTGTAGCTACACCCCAAGTGAGCATGCCGAGCCCAAGGACACGGGCGAGCACGATAGACTTTCGCAACCCCAGCCATTGAACGGTTTGCGGCGTGCAAAACGGAAGAGCCACCATCACCACACCGATGAAGGTCAGCATCGCTCCCATGATGGCGTTGGACCAGACGGGTGTATTGGAAGTGAGGATGATGCCTACAACAAATATCGGCGTCCCCAGGGCCATGGCTATGATGAAGAAAATTCCAAACTTCGATGCCTTTGCGAGAAATGCTTCCGCTGGGCTGCGATGCTCAGGATGTATTGGGTGCTTCCCCCCGTCAGGCAGCTCGATGGAGTCCTGCGAATCGACCTGGCGATGACACCAAAGACAGAGAGTATCCGCGCTCATCGCTGTTTCCCGCCTATATCAGATTTGATGAAGTCTCTCATGACAGCCAAGAACTCTTCCGAGACTTCGCTGCCGATATCGGTGGGACGAATTGCCTTGTAGTCAGGCTGTGACACGCAGTTAAGTGCATGGGTCACACAATCGATAATTTGGTTTCGATGTCCCGGCTTGATGGCGAGAGCTGCAAAGGCCGATTTCCAAAGGTCGTTCTCAGATGGAGGGACGTTCCAGTCGTAACCACCGGAGATAACGAAGAGGGGGCGGTCAAGCGATTCAAGAATCCCAGGCGTGTCGTCAGATAGGTCCATCCATGAGCGCCAGAATGCAGTGCTTGCACTCGAAATCCTGGCTCCCGCATAGGTGCCCGCTCTTAGTTGGGCAAGAGCATCAACCGTACTGTCCAGGTCAGAAAGGGTGGAATCTATTTGGGCTTCGCTCATCCCGTTTTCCCTGAGAAGTGTTCGTGTGAATTCTGCCTGATAGGCCATTGTCGCATCGATGGCGCGAAATGGCGCGGCGATGAGCATTCCCGCTGCAAGCCATGGCCGGTCACGCAGCGCATGCGGAACAAGTTGTCCTCCCTGACTATGCCCAGCGATGATGACGACATTTGGGTCGATATTGGGCTGCCGCTTCACCCAATCCGCCGCAGCCAAGGCGTCATCAAGGAACGCCTGAATCGTAATAGCCGGGTCGGGCGTCGGATAGCCGTTTTCCGCGCAGCCATTGAATGAGCCGCAGGTGCGCTTGTCATATCTCAATACCGCGAGACCGGCCTTGGAAAGCTCGCGCGCTATCTGCTCGAAAACAGGAATCTGGAATCCGAATGCCATACTTAGCTGCCCGCCCAGGGCCGAGTTGCGGTCATGAGGTCCGCTGCCGTGAACGAGAACGACGGCCGGGACCCTATCCTCTGGACAAAGTATCGGGAGTGATAGGGTGCCCTTCAAGTTGAGACCATTGCTGCCAAACTCCACCGAGCGCTCGGCGGCCTCAGTCGGCTCGCATTCGGGGGTTTCGACCGTAGGCGGGTCGGTCTCTCTCGAGTCGGATGCCGGGCCCGGGCCTTCAGCAAGGTCGGCTCCCGGGTCAACACCGGGAGAACCGGCTCCAGCGCAGGCGGTAAGCATCAGGCCGAGGCCAAATACTGGGGTTCTCACAGGCTAGACCAAAGCCGAGCGGTTCAGCCTACGCAACCGAAAGGTGTCCGGGGCCGCAACCCAAACGGCGGAAGGCATCGAATTTTTGCTGGAAATCGCAAGGGAATCCACCCTGTCCGGTCGGCGATGAAGGGTGGGGCCAGTGTTGCTCACCACCATATTTTCCTCAAAATTGGACAACGATTTAGACGTGCCGGTGGGCTGCGAAGCAAGGAAGTCGAGAAAAGGTTCCGTTGTTCGGCGATTTCGCTCGCTGCTTACTTGGTTCGGCCGTGGCTCGTAAGGCGGTCCCGCGCCAGATGCGACAATTGCAGGGCGAGAACCTCGCTGGCCGTCGCCGGGAGAGGAGTCGCCGCGCGAAGGAGTGTGCGGCTGCCAAGGCGGAAACAGGCTGGTTCCCCGCGAAAGCGCCCTTTGGCTACGTCAACGTTAAGGACCTAACCGAGGACGGAGCCGTAAAAGAGCGGGGTGGCAAGATTGTTCTTACGGATTGGGGGCGAAGGGTTGTGCATCGTATCTTTCAGCTCCGCGCTGAAGGTCATAGTCTAGAGTGTATCGCCGTCGAGATGACGGAAATGGGTGTTGGCTCATACAAGAAGATGAAGAGGTTTAGTGGTTCCGGACGGAAGCAGGCCGTGCAGAATATACTGACAAATGTCTTCTATAAGGGGCAATTTCAGTGGGATGGAAGAATCTATGAAGGTATGCACGAGCCTGCGGTTTCTATCGAGCAATGGGCAAAGGTGCAGCCGGGTTATGGGCGGCCTGTTGTTTCGCAGCGTAAACGTGATGCTGCATTGAGTGGCTGGCTCAGGTGTGAAGAGTGTGGGTGTCAAATAAGTTATGACCCCAAAACCAAGCCGAGCGGCAAAACCTATGAGTACTATCGGTGTGCCAACGGAAAACGTGTTCATTCAAGGACGAAGTATGTGCTGGAAAGCGATATTCTAGATGGGTTTAGCAAGGCACTCGACGACATCTATCTAACGGAAAAGATGGCGGAGCAGTTCGCGACTGCGATGAATCAGGCGAACAACAAAGCCCGTCAGAGCAAGCGGGGCGAGGCTAGAAAGCATGAGCTTGCGCGAAGCAGTTGGAGAAGTTCGAAGACGAGTTATACGACGACTTGAAGAACGGGCTTCTTGATGAACGCGGCTATAGGCGGCAGCTCGAGCGGGTGCGCGAGGACCGTGACCGTTGCAACAAGCTGCTGTTGAAGGCAAACGATGCCGTTGATGACGGCTTCCTGGTTACAGCGCAGCAAATTTTAGAACTCGCCATGTCCGCAAAATCATTGTGGGAATCCCAAACAGCGGCCGAAAGACGGCAGATGCTGGAGAAGGTACTTTCGAACCCTTGTTTGGATGGCTCAAGTGTTTGTTATGACTTGAGAAAGCCCTTTAAGGTACTGTCACAAATGAAGCAAAGTAATAAATGGCGGGGCCGACGAGACTCGAACTCGCGACCTCCGGCGTGACAGGCCGGCATTCTAACCAACTGAACTACGACCCCGCCGTCAGGGTGAGGGCGTGTTTAGAGGTCTCCGGCATGCCTGTCAAGGGTCGAAGTCGACATTTTTGGCGGGGGCTTGGGAGGCCTGATCGGTGCCAACGAAAGGGAGGACGATCTCGGGCCGGCGTGCATGCTGGGGGGTGAGGATTATCTTCTTCATGCATGCTGATCTGAAGCGGTCATGGCTAGCCCCTATAGGGAGTTATAATGCCACGACCGGCCTCTATGGGGAGCGACAATGTCCTGCAGGAAGCAGCAATGTCCTGCGGGGAGCGATAATGTCCTGCAGGGGGCGATAATGTCCTGCAGGTCATCGTTGGTGGACACAGACGTTCCCGAGGAGATCCTCAATCCCCTGGTAACCGGCTAGATGGGCTGGATTGGGCTAGGGCATGTCTTTGGGGTGAAGGCTGCGCGGAGAACGTTTAGGATCGTCGTCAATCGGATACTCGTGAGCGTTCGAAGTCCGCGCTCGACGGGGGGTGAGATGATGCGCCCGGTCGATCCAGTTGTTGTGTCTTCTGTTGTGCTGCATGCTCTCAACGGTAGGGTGGGTGGGGATGTCGAACGGAGTGGGTGCGGTGGCGAGTTTGATCTGATGCTGAGTCTCACCAGTTGGTTGTGGGTGAGGTCTGCGGGTAGAGACTGATGACTGATGTCATCAATCTCCGAATAGAAGCTGCGGTGTCTCACTAGTAGATAAGCCCATCTCCGCGGGTGCGTATAGTGAATTGGTTTGATTTTGATGTATTATGAATAGGGTTATACATATTGGATACGCTCTGGGTTCCATGGGGTACACACACCTAGTTCAATGCTTGCACTGATGAGATGACTCGTCGGGGTGCCTGACCCAGATCGCAGTGTTCGCAAATTGAGGGAACTGGTGGGATCTGCGGTCTCCAGTTGCATCGTACGCCTTGTGGTTGATGCATATAGGTATTACGCGATTGTAAGAAAAGTACTTGTGATCATCCGTTCCGAGAGTCCAAAAGGTGCTGCGCGGATTTGAGAACCTATTTCGTTAGAGCTTTGCCACCGCCCGTCGTCCGTCATAATATGTAACTTATGACTTCCAACGCCAGCTGTTTCCGGAGGCCGAGTGGGTGTGTACTCGCTCTTGGCCTGTGGGTGTCGAGTGCCGTGACTGCCCACGCGACTCCCCCTCGGCCGCTTACCCTAACAACCCGCTCAATAACGGCGGAGGCGTTGTCGTCGATACCAGAGTCTGGAGTGGTGTATTTATGGTCGGAACGGCCGTTGTCGCCAGCGGAGCTGCGTATTGCGGAGCAAACGGGTCTCCGTTTTTATGGTCTGGTTGAACCGCTCGTTTACGCGTTTAAGGTGGAAAAGCGGTCGGCATCCGGGCTCATGAGCCGGACAACCCTCCCCTTTGTGGGCACGGCAAGCGCGGTCGCGGAAGATAAACTGGGACCGACGCTGGTGGCGAAGTTGGCAGAGGGAACCTCTCTTGGGGAGTTGGGGTTGGACCTGATCATTCGGTTTTGGCCTGGGGCACAGGCTGGAGATGTGCGTTCATTACTGGGTGAATCAACCGACGCTCGCCTTCCGACGCTGGATACCGCACCGCTGATGGAAGCGGACAGTGTGTGGGTTTCAGCGGACAAGGCTCAAGGGCTGGACCTAGAGACCCTCATTGCATCACCCGCGGTTGCTCTTGTGGATGCTTTGCTGCCTCGGGTGATAAGTAATACGCAGTCCCGGTTAGTTAGCGGTAGTAACACATTGGCGAACCCTCCGTATAATGCTCGAGGATCCGGTATTGTTGTCGGGGTGTGGGACGGTGGGCCAATACAGCTTGCTCACGCGGCCTTTGATGGTCGAGTAGAGTACTTTGATAATGTGAATATCCCGATCAGCGACCATGCAACTCATGTTTCGGGAACAATTGTTGCTGGCAGTGGTGGGAATCCAGCCGCTCAAGGCCATGCTCCGCTCGCGGAAGTCATTGGCTTCGATTTTAATGGTAATATCCCCGGTGAGCGTAGGGCAGCAAAACATGTTCTGTACCACTACCACGACAATCATTCTTGGGGTCTAGACCCAGCAACGGTGGTTGATTTTTCTACCTATGACCAGCTGGCTCGTCTGTTCGATTTTGATGCTCGGGATATATTACTGCTCCCGGTGAAAGCAGCGGGAAATGAAGGCTTGCTAGATCAAAATACCTTTCGAGGGGGGGGGTATGATTCACTCTCTCCAGATTCAACCGGGAAAAATGCGTTGGTGGTGGGGGCGGTATATCCCGAAAGCCCGGGTGGTCAGTATCGATTGGCAGAGTTTTCTTCCCGGGGACCGGTCGAAGACGGGCGGGTGAAGCCCGATATTACCGCGGTAGGTGTCGGGGTCTTATCCACTATTTCCAACAATCAGTACGCTACGTTTGATGGGACCTCCATGGCGACGCCTGCGGTGTCGGGAATGTTGGCCCTGTTGGCGGAGATTTTCGAAAAAGGGAGAAATGGTCGCCGAATGGCTCCGGATCTAGCGCGTGGGATATTGATACACACCGCGGATGACGCGGGGAATGTGGGGCCTGACTATCACTTTGGCTGGGGGGTGGCCCGTGCGGATCACGCGGCTGAGCTCATCGAAAAAGATCGGGTGTCGGGGGGGGCATATGTGGTCCGAGGGGCGGTTCAAAACGGTGAGTCGCGGACGTATTCGGTGGCTGTATCTCCTGGCCAGCCGGTGCTCAAAGTTACAACCACCTGGTTGGATCCGGCCTCTATTGCGGTTACTGCACTTGATCTCATCAACGATCTTGATCTTGTACTCATCGCACCAGATGGAACTAGGCACCAACCCTGGGTGCTGAACGGAAACTCTCCCTCCACACCGGCAACCACCGGCCGCAATTCGGTCGACAATGTAGAGCAAGTGGTGGTCAACAATCCCATACCGGGTATCTGGCAGGTGACGGTGACCGGGACATCCATATCGGACCCCGTGAACCCAGTCCAAGGTTTTGTGCTGTTCAGTGACCAGGCGTTTGGTCGTCAAACCATTACGGTAGGGGGGGCTGCGAACAGTCCGTTGAATGACAA
Organism: Myxococcales bacterium; assembly: GCA_019634385.1. Lineage (GTDB taxonomy): Bacteria > Myxococcota > Kuafuiibacteriia > Kuafuiibacteriales > Kuafuiibacteriaceae > JAHQVK01. Next base: position 11,014 of record JAHQVK010000041.1, read on the forward strand.
TCAGACTGTCGAAGTCCCTTTGGTTGTTAACGAAAATCAAGCTATTGGCTCAATGCGGGTATTTGTGGATATACAACATGAACGCCGAGGAGATTTGGTGATTCAGCTGGTACATCCGGATGGGACATCGGAAAATTTGGAAACCGCTGACGCCTCTACTTTCCAAGATATATTTGCGATATTTCCTGATACTCGAAGTCAAGCCGGCATCCTGTCCAGTTTTGTTGGGAAATCGACGGCAGGTACCTGGCGCCTCCGTATTCAAGATACACAGGCGGAAGGGATTGGAACCTTACGCTATGCGGCGATCGAGTTTGATGTGGTTGGGCCGCCGAACGTCGCGCCCTCGGCTGTGATTCAGGGTCTGAGCTTTGCTCCGGCCGGACAAGCCATAAACCTGTCTGCAACGGCGAGTACCGATGCTGATGGGGATACATTGTCTTATGCTTGGGACCAACGACTGGGACCAACAGTGACCATTGGCGCTCCAACCCAGCCATCCGTTTCAGTGCAGCTGCCTAATGGGCCTATAGATTCGCAACTAGTCTTTGGACTTGTGGTGACTGATAGTCGGGGTGCATCCTCGGAGGCTTTGCACACGGTAACGCTGGAGGCCGGTAATCGAGCTAATCAGTCACCGGTTATTACTCTTCGTGCACCAAGCCGGATTGCGTCTGGGGTGCGGTTTGTTCTCGATGCAAGCCAGTCTTTTGATGCAGATGGTGACATCCTTGAATATATATGGCGGCAACTATCAGGCCCGGCTGCAGTGAGTTCGATAGCTAATGGTGCTCAGTGGCTAATGGAGATTCCGCCGTCGCCGAATAATTCGGTGTTTGAGTTTGAGCTTCGGGCCACGGATGGACGCAGTCCACCGATCAGTGTGGTCGCCTCTATTGTTGTGGATAGTGCGATTACAAATCCTAACATTCAAGACATCTCTGCCGGTGACGACAATGAGCGGTCCCGAAGCCTAACTAGTGTGGGCTGCCGAGTTTCATCTCCTCAAGATTTGGCGGTATGGCTGGGATTGTTGGTGGTAGCCTCCGCGTTTGGTCGGGCTCGACGGCGGGAGTACAGCAAAGACCCCTCGAATTGATTGTGTAAGAATCAACAAGTGGGGGCTCCGCGGGGCATAGCCCGGCGGAGAAGCCAAGAGCTTGGGTTCAACCTAAGTGATTTCTGCTGCATTTATAGTCGTATACCCACTGGTAAACTATCCCCAAAGGCTGTGCTTTGCGCAGAAACATTCTCTTCGACGAGAGTAAGAAGGGGAGCGTAGACTGTTTCCAAAACGCCTTGTTGTCGTAGATAACCTACCGCTTCTTTTCTGACTGTCTCCGGGACATCCAACTGGCGGTCGCCAGTGTACCGAGCAAGGGCCACGATCGCGGTGATCGGTGAGGTACCCTCTGGCCATTTACGAATGGCGTAAAGTCGGGTGAGCCAGGTGCTAACTTTTGAGGGTTTGATTGTGGCTTCTCGAGGGCCATATAACAATCGGCGAGCACCGATGCGGCTGAGGCACCAGAGCCCACTTTTGGGACTCTTTTTGCTTTCCAGAAGCTCCATAAGCGCATCACCGAGTTGGGTCCGTTGTTTGGCCGAAATGTGTTCCAAGGCGGCTGCGGCTCGCCACATTTCAGCCGCCTCTTGGCTTTGAGGTTTTGGGGGCTTTCGTTTGGCTCGCTTCGCTAGTGAGGGAATGAGCAGGGGGAACAAACGAGCGGCGAGTTCCTCCTGATGACCCCGAACTAGGCCTCCGGCGACCCGTCGCCAGAGGATCCACCAATTGAGGGCTACATCTGAATGACTCGCATGAATGGGACCTTGGCTGTGTATTCGCCACAGTTGACGCACTCGCCAGTCATCGAGAGGTACTCCCCATCCCGGCCGTAAACAGAAGCCTACGAGGTTTAACCATCGGGCTTCGAGTTCGGGGCGGAGAGCGCGGTTGTCTATCATTTCTAAGAGTTGCTCAGCCAGTTCACGGAGGGCGGATAGGGGGAAGGCGTCCCGGTTGAGTCCAAGGTCTTCCTCAAGACCTTTCATTAGCTGGTTGGGGGCTAGGCGCTCTTGGGTTTCTCCGAAGGTCTGGTGAAGACGCTCTTGGGCAGTGATCATTTGGGCTGAGCTAATTTCTCCCTCGTTTGGGGGGGCGCGATGATCCGCAAGGCTGGGAGGTGAGGAGGTCGGAGTGGCGCCACCTCGCAGATCGAATTCGAGCCGAAACCGACTACCGGACATTTTTGACAAACAAGATAGTTCCAGCGTACCAAGCTCTGTTCGGTGGGCCTGGATACGAACGGGGACCGGTGTTCCCGCTTTCTGTTTGCCGAACTTAATCACCGTCTGTAGCGGAGCGAGCTCGTGAAACTCTTGGGCATCCACGTTGATGTCTAAGATAGCCCCGACCGGGTCCCGGCGAGCCTGACTGCTAACATAGAGAGGAAACACGACGGGTCGATTAGTGAGAAGCTGAAACTGTTGTTCAGAGACCTCCAGTGTTTGGCCATCTTGCATCCCTCTGGGGGCTACGCAGAGGACTTTCTGGGTGGCATCAGTACTTGAAGTGGTCTGGTCATTATCACCAAGACCCAAGTAATAACTTTGCGCGGAGCCGCCGTGCACGCGTAGTCCCCGACCGAGTTTGACCAAGCCGAAGTATGCAGCTCCGCGAGCGACAGCGAGTTCGAGGGCGGTATCTCCTTCATCCCAGACCAGGGCTCGAGGGTCTGGGCGGGAGGGATCATGGGCGGTTTGGCGTAACCAATCTCCTAAGACCGATGTCAGTCGGTCCCGAATACTTACTGGCTTGAGTGCGCCGCCGTTGAATAGCACCGCGTCTATGTGTGGAGCATCACCGGGTCCCGGAGCGGCATGGTCTAGGAGGAAGCGGGCGAGGTGGCGGGTAATACGGGGGTCGGTAGCATACGGCAGGCCGTACTCAGAAAAACCGGTGGTCTGGCGGTCAGGACGAGCTTCATCACCCTTGGGTAAGGACGGAAAATAGCCCTCGAGTACCACCGTGGCCAATTGGCTACGGGTAAGCTCCGCTCGTAGGCTTCCTTGGATCAGACGCCGGCTACGACCGGCGATCGTGATCGGGAGTTTCTCCTGCTCTGGGTAAGAAAGCAGCGATTCTTTGGCCAGACGGCACTCCTGACGAAGTTGTGCCCAACTTTCGGCATCGAGCGGCTGACCTTGGCGGAGACTAGGCTCAACTCCGTGCGCGAGGGCTAGGTCCATATTGTCCCCTCCCAACAGAAGGTGGTCACCTACGGCCGTTCTTTCGAAATGGAGAGGCTGGTCGGGATGCTCCGGCGAAAAGACCCGTATGAGAGTAAAGTCAGTGGTCCCGCCCCCAACATCAGCGATGAGGATGGTCTCCCCCCCTTGCAGTCCGGTGGTCGCGGCGGTGCCACCGGTACGAGCGATGTAAGCGTAAAATGCGGCGAGAGGCTCTTCTATCAGCTGAATTTCGGAAAGACCCGCTCGTTTGGCTGCTTGCAGGGTGAGTTGTCGTGCCGCCTCATCGAAGCTCGCGGGAACGGTGAGGACCACCTTTTGGTATTCTAATCGGCGGTCGGGCGCCTGCCTGGCCATGTGGTAGTTCCATGCGGTGCAAACGTGTTCCAGCACCGCTTCCGCTGCTTCCACTGGAGAAAATTTCGGAATCTCTTCCGGCGCATGGTTCGGTAAGATCTTAGCGGTTCGTTGAACGCCTCCGTGACAGAGCCAAGACTTGGCGGACTCAATCAGGCGAATCGGGGTTTTGGCCCCTAACTTTCGAGCCCCCACTCCGACAATACACGGAGGGTGGTCCTCTTGTGTGCCTTCAGCCCAGGGTAAGCGGAGGTCCTCGGAGGCGATTTCGTAGGAGGCCGGTATGTACAACGCGGAGGGCAACAAATGCCGAGCTTGCACATCTCCTGGTTGGGTGAGTTGCAAGATTTCCCAGGCTTCAATGGTGGGGTGGGGGTTGGATTCCTCGTTGCAGAGCTCAGCATAGGCGACCGCGGTGTTAGATGTGCCCAGATCGATACCTACGACAAATTGGGGGATGGGGAGCCTTTCATCACCCGCTGCTGTTGAAGTCACCGAAGCCGGTCAACACGGAGGGAGGACCGACGTCAACCCAGAGCGGGTGTGTACCGGACGGAGGGGCCCGAAAGGGTGACGAAGCCACCCCTGCACGCATCTGTCGGCCGGTCTTTCCGTGAAAGGTCCTGACCACGAAAAGTCTCTCCTCGGTCGCGTACCGCCAGGTACGCTCGCGTCGTCGTCAGAGCGTTTCACGAAAAGCCGGGCTCAATAGCTACACACTGGGCTAAATCAAC
>JAHQVK010000042.1 GCA_019634385.1 Myxococcales bacterium
GCTGCGCGAGCGGTGAGCTGAGCTGGATGCTCAACTCAAGTGCACTTTGCTGTAATGCGGTCGTAGAATGGGTTCCATATGGAATGCCGATGTTTGTACCATCCGGAAGCCTGTCGGCGGGGTTGTAGCCCTCTAATTTGCCTCGGCGGTAGGCATTGGCCGGCCACGCTACATAAACGAGCCATGGCGAATTCTTATGCTTTGGCTGCTCACTGCTCGAGTGTGCCGGTGTCAAAGAAGTGTACCGGCGTCAAAGACTTCGATCGAGTTGGTGGTGGGGAAAAACGGTAGTTTGAGTGCGAGCTATAGATCTTGTCAGCGATGACCCGCTCACTGTCGAGACGCTGTACGCTGATGGCATCGTAGCTCTTTCGGGCGACAAAGGTCCCGTTCTTCTTGAGCTTGGCGATGACGGTGTGGTTTATCCATATTATATATCTGGTTTCGATATGAAGTTTCGGTTGGAGCGAAACTTGTGTTGAATACCTTTGGTTGAGGAGACTTTATGAATATATTAGCGAGCTTAAAAGAGCGTTTTGTTTATATGTTGGTGATAAACATCATGCTCATGGTTGTCACAACATCCTCCGCTTGGGCACTTCAGTGCAAGTACAAAACGGAGAACAGCTGGAGTGGGGGCTTTGTTGCTCGGATCATCCTCACCAATGATGGTCCCACAACTACACAGGGCTGGTCAGTAACTTGGCAGCAAAGCGATGAGGCCAAGATTATCCAAAGCTGGAATGCGAAACTGAGCAGAAAAAACCACTACTCCGCGACCCATACCCGATGGAACAGGAGCATTGAAGCGGGTGAGTCGATAAGCTTTGGATTTTTAGGCAAAGGTGATGACTCGGCGGGCACTATTAGCACCTGTACATCTAACGGTGAACCTAGTGGTCATACACCTGAAGAAGAAGATAGGCCTTCTTACGATAACGAACGTCTGTATACTCACGCTAAGTTTCCCATTGGTATTGCGGTCACTGCCGACCCGTCCAACGATAGGAGTATCTATGCTCTTTCAGAGAAACGAAAGACTATAAAAAAGCACTTTAACCAGCTGACCGCTGGGAATATTATGAAAATGAGCTATTTGCATCCCGAAGAGCATCAATATAATTGGGATGATGCGGACAAGCTAATCAGATGGGCCCATGCCAAGAAGATAAGGGTTCACGGACATACATTGATATGGCATTCGGGCTACCAGGTTCCAGAATGGATGACAAACTATAGTGGTGATTTTGAAGAAATGCTCAACGACCACGTACGAACTATTGTTAGGCACTTCAAAAGGAGTGTTGTGAGTTGGGATGTTGTGAATGAGGCTATCGACGAAAATACCAATTGTTGGCGAAATTCATTATTTTATCAAAGAATAGGTCCAGAATATATCGCCAACGCTTTTCAAGTGGCTCACGATGTTAATCCGAAAGTTGATCTCTACTACAACGACTATAGTACAGAGGATGGCAATGGTGCCAAGTTTGCGTGTCTACTAGAACTTGTGGATGGACTCCTCGCGGATAATGTTCCCATTGACGGTGTTGGCTTTCAGATGCACGTGCAGATTGATTGGCCCAGCGCCAGCGCGATAGCGAGTGCTTTCCAGGCCATTGTTGATCGGGGTCTAAAAGTAAAGCTGACGGAGATTGATGTGCCGCTCAACAACCCATGGTCAAGCGTTCCTTTTCCCCAGTATACGAGTTTGACTGATGCCGCTGATGAGCGACAAAAGCAGCGTTACAAGTCTATTGTTGAGACTTATCTTGCCATCGTGCCCCCAAAACTTCGAGGTGGTATCACCATATGGGGACTATGGGATGGAGATAGTTGGCTACTTGAACTCGGTGATCGCCAGGGTGTTGATGATTGGCCATTGCTGTTCACGGGACCACAAGACGGTCCATATAAAGCCAAGGAAGCGTTCTATGGAGTTCAAGAGGCATTAATGGGTGCAGATTATTTCAGGCAAGACGAAGGCTTGTAGTCAGCGTATTACCGCAAGCTATTATGGTCGGCTAGTGTGGTGGGGCTAACTATTTAGGATTTGTCTTGGCGTCCGTCGGGCCGAGGATCCCGAAAGGGGGCGAAGCCACCGAGCCCTCACCCATGTATGAAATAAGTCAGAACGCGGTTCGGAGGTTCAGGATACGCCCTAGCAGCCTGTTGATCTAGCCCTGCACGCATCTATCGTCCGGTCTTTCCGTGAAACGTCCTGACCACTAGAAATCTCTCCTCGGTCACGTATCGCCAGGTACGCTCGTCTCGTCGTCAGAGCGTTTCACAAAAAGTTGGCTCGATAGCTACACACATGGCCAAATCAACAGGCTGCTAGAGCCAATGCTTAGTGTCGGTGTAGATAAAGTCATGCCCTAGCGTTGAGAGATGTTGAGTTTTCACACCGAAGCGCGGAAGCGCTGAGCCAGCGCTTGAGTTTCAATGATATTGTCTTCGATCGAGCAATAGGTCCAGCTCCCATAGCGTCCTACCGGATAGACACCCGCTGCGTGTAGTACTGGAAGCCACTGGGCCTGGGCCTTTTGGGCCGCGTGGGTAATATGTACATAGGCTGGATTGAGGATGACGTGGTGATGGGCAATCAGCTTTTGGGTGGTCACGATCTTCTCTTTACGGAGGTCTTCCATCACCCGCAGGCGTTCGTTCTCAACATCAAAAACCTCATCTTGTTTACCTCCGATTTCGACATATAGACTCATTTGAGGCCCATCCATTATATTGTCGTACCATCCTACCCGGTAAAAGCGAGTATCAGGGGACGGAAAGTATATCCAATGAGGCAGAGAGGGGCCTTTGGTGTCAAAACCAAGATTAAATACAAGCACTTGGTTCCAAGAAAACGCATCTTGAGGGGCTTGTAGTTGGCAGGCTTTGAGGAGGTGGGGAAGTGGTTGGGAGCTAATCAATCGCCGGAAGCTAAAGGTACGCTTGGAAGTTTGGGCGGTGCGATCAGCGAGGTTGATTGATTCTAGGCTTTCGTTGAAAGCAAGAGCTTCCGAAGGGAGATCGTGGAGGAGAGCATTCACATATTCGACGGCGCCTCCTACAGGATAAGTAAATGTTGAGTTGTAAGACTGGTTGTTCGGGTTCAGTAGATTACGAATAATATCATCTGCATCTCCCTGAGGAAAAAACCGACCCATTGCGTCCGGTTCTAGGGTGTCTAGATCGCAAGCATATAATTTTTCGTTATAGGGAATCAAAAAAGCATCGGCGATACCTTGCCCGAACCTCTGATAGAGCATCTGCTTAAAGGTATTGTTGGAGCATTCGGGGTAGTGCTGTTGCCGAAACCATAGGTCGTGAAGACATCGAATGAAGTCTGCTTGGGGGAGCTGGTGGATGTTTTTTTGGAAGGGAAAGTCGATGTTCTGAGAAGCATAACGAATGTAGGATCTTTTCTGGACGGAACGAAGCTGCTGATGGGGCATTCGTGCTCGTAGCCAAGCTTCAATATCCGGACGGCTAAAGTGAAAAAAGTGACCGGAGTAGTCCCAGACAAACTGATCTCGCTTGATTGTTTTACAATAGCCTCCGGGGGTGGAACTGGCTTCTACAATCAGGAGAGTGGGGCGTTGGTTGATCTTGTGGGCTAAAGTCAGCAATGTGTTCGCGAAGGATAGCCCGCTGATGCCTGCACCAACCACGAGATAGTCAACCGGTTCAATGGTCATAGGTTCACGAGTTTATCTGGTAGGTAAAGTGAGGGTAAGGTAGCTAGGGCGTGTCTTTAAGCTCCAGACCGCGCTCTGACTTGTGTACAGCTTGTGCGCGGGGTCGGTGGTTTTGCCACCCTTTCGAGCCCCTCGGCCCTGTACATCCCGCATCCTCCCCCCGTGGCCGAGCCATTACAAACGAGGGCTACGGCGTCATCTCCGCAGCCGGAGTGTAAAGACACGCCCTAGTCGAAGGTCATTGGCAAGTAGTACGATGTTTCTCCATATCTAAGCGGAGAGACATTCTCCTAGGATCGTGCTGAGTGCCAAGAGGACGGCCGTTGACAAATACAGTAGGTGTACCGGTGATACCCAGTTTTGAGCCCAACTCACGGTCAGCAAGGACCGTCTTTTCGGTGGATGAATTGGCCATCGCTGCCGCATATTTTTTCATATCGAGCCCAATTTGTTGTGCGTATCCGTTCAGTCTAGCTTCGGAAATATCTCGTTGGTTTTGATAAATAAGTTCCGCCATTTGCCAAAACTGTCCCTGCTGCCGGGCCGCTTCGGTGGCTTTGGCGGCCATAAGACTCTTTGGCCCCATGTGTGATAAGGGGAAATGGTAATATAAGAGTTGTACGTCACTACGGCTTTGCACAAAAGAAACGAGTTCACCGAAGGCGATCCGACAATGAGGGCATTGAAAATCTGCGAACTCTACAATGGTATATGGGGCACTCTCCGGTCCGAGTCTGGCGTGTTCGGTCGTTTCGAAGGTGTGTGGGGTGGCGTTGTAAGCCTCGCTAAAAAGAGCAACTAGGTTATTCTCGACATCGGCGGTGCTTCGTCCGTTGGCGTATTCTTCTACAACAAACTGGGCAACCCTTTCGGAACACTCCACGCATGAGCAGGCATCACGATTGGACAAACACGCAGCAACCGTACGAGTGCAGCCACAATAGCAGAAATTCTCGTTGAGAATTCGGAGTGCATCGGCACGGTAGATAGCCGGCACTTTTGTCATATCAACACCTTGGAGATCGATCACGGCCGGGGTTGGAGCGGGTCGGGAAGACTGTTCCACATCAAGCTTAGGTGGCGGAAATTTCTCTGGCGCTTGGCGTCCTTGGCACGTGGCGCCAACGGCTGATAGTCCGAGCAGGAAGATAAACGGGAACCGACGTCGCATGGCGTGTTGCTAGCTAGACACGGGGAGCAGGTCAACTCATCCAGGGTATGCGAAAGCCTGACGCTGATCGCCTACGATGCACGGTCGGGGCTGGCCTACTTGCTATAGGATCCCTTAATATTGAGTGGCATCGCAATGGTGAGCTCTGGCTACAAATCTGCTGCGCCTGACGCTACCACCTCGGATATAGAGGAAACCGCCGTGTATCGGACCGATCGCCTCATGTCGACGTCGATGCGCAAACGGCAAGCGGCTCTGATTTGCATCAGTGGCCGATCAATAGGCCAAATGTTCCTATTAGTTAGGGATCATATTACCGTGGGGCGTGCCCCGGAGTGTGATATTTTTCTGGACGATGAAGGGGTTTCTCGACAGCACGCCGCGGTTGTGTTGCGAGGTGGTGCATGGCTGGTAGTGGATGTAGGATCTACTAACGGTACCTTTCACGATGGAGACCGTATTGATGCTCTTATGCTGACCGATGGTACTCAGATTCACCTCGGTGCAGGTACGATTCTCCAATTCCGGTATCAAGATGAGCGCGAAGTTGAGTTCCACGCACTCATGCAAACCTACAAGACGCAGGATCCGCTTACCGACGCCCTAAATCGGCGGGCGTTTGTGATGGAGCTTGAAAAAGAGGTCGGATTTGCTCGTCGGCACGAACAGCCGCTCTCACTGCTCATGCTTGACGTTGACCACTTTAAGACCATTAACGATACATTCGGGCATGTAGCAGGTGATCGTGTCCTTCGGGCTATTTCGGCGCAGATACGAGACCTTAAACGTAAGGAAGATGCTTTTGCCAGGTATGGCGGTGAGGAGTTTGTGATTCTACTACGTTCGACGGGTGCGGAGGGTGCCTACCTGTTGGCAGAGCGGGTGCGTTGTGCGGTGGAGCAACTTCGGGTTCCCCACGGGAATCAGGTTATCGGGTGTACCGTTTCGATCGGTGTGGCGACGTTTGGAGAGCGAGCAGACAAAGCTGAGAGTCTTATCGAACTCGCTGATAGGCGCTTATATCAAGCTAAGTCTGCGGGTCGAAATCGAACGGAAATGTCTTACTTCAGCGAGACTTCAGCGCTGGATGCAACCATACCACCCCGAGACTAGTGCGTGTCATTATCCTCCGGCTGGGGAACTGACGCCGTATCCCGGGTTTGTGAGGGCTCGGGCCCGGAGGGTACGAGATGTACCGGGCCGAGGGGCCCTAAAAGGTGGCGAAGCCAACGACCCCCCACACACGTAGGATACAAGTCAGAACGCGGTTCGAAGCTTAAAGACACGCCCTAGGTACTACCAATCGGATCAACAACCAGGACGAATGTTTGCGCGGGCAATGGGGTTTGTTTCAAATTGGGGGTCAAACCATCATCTGAGGTGACTACCGAGACAATTCAAGGGCGAAGTGTTGCCGCTCTGGCTGCATCTCGGCACATCAATACGCTTGTGACTCATGCAAGCATTTTCGCCGTAGCGTGCGGTTGCGCACAGCCAATAGGGCCGGCGTATGGCATACGCTTCGTCCCCGGGATGAGCGCACGCAGGAGGTTTATGATCTCAATAGTGCAAAGAACAAGAAAATCTTGCAACTCAAGCCGAGCAGGCGGGAGCCTGTTGGCGCCCCTGGGTCTCAAGCTCAAGCCTTGTTGGCCGAAACCGAATATAGAGGTGGTTGGGGCGTCTCCACGGCTTGTAGGAGAAACTGGCGTTCCGACTACCACCACCGCATGGATGCGGTGTCGAATCCACAGACACAGGCCACGGACGGACCGGTACTGAGGAAGCGAGACCGTTGGTGACAGGATATAAAAGACCGTTAGGGGAGGGTAGGAAATCGACAAGACTTCCGGATTCAGAGCGTGCTCCGGCCAAGAGGGGCAGCAGTAGTGCGGATTTTGAACAGTTAAAAGCCATGATGGACGATCAGGTTCTGCGGGATGATGCTCAAGATCCGCGTTGGCTGAAGGTAGCTTGTTTCGGGCTATTGGCATTGCTGACCGGGTCGGCGGTGTGGTTGGGCGATGGTGCCAAAGGGCTGTCTAGTCTCGCTACCAGTGTGGCGTTTTTTCAGGGGAAATCGTCCTCGGATCAACTTTTGCTCCGGGTGACTCCTCTCCCTACGACCGATGCGATTCAGGAAGTTGGTGACAATCCGCCATTGTCCTCCATGTTGGCCATGAGCCTGGTGCCGAAGCCCGTTATTGCGGAGCAGGTGGAAGAGATAAGCTCCGCGCCATCAGCGGAGGAGACCAGTACGCATGGTGTGGGGAAGCCACGCCACGAAAGTACCCGAGGGGAAGAAACATTGGCGCTTCCGGCCTCGGTTGCAAGGGCCGTGTCGGTGGTATTCTCAAAAGGGCGACAGGTGGGTCGGGGTGAGCATTACGACGTTCGGTTACGTCAGCCGGCCCGAAAAGCACTACTCTCCGTAGGCGTCTCGGCACCACCGCGATCAGCAAGTGCGAGCGAGCGAGAAGCGGCTTTGATTGAGGGGCTTAGCCAATTATCGGTCGAATTAGGCAGCTTGGAGGGGGCTATCGCTTGTTTGCGTATCGAGCGAGCACTGGTGGAGTCAGCCCTTGATCTCGCTTTTGGAGCCAACTTGGCTAGTCCAGAGGTATTTGATGGTTTTGGTCCGTATCTTCCATCGGTGGCACGTAGTCGGGCTGAAGGTCCCACTCGCCGGGTGATGGCGTTAGCCATTGGGTATGAGATGGAGTGGCCGGTACCTGAAGTAGCTAAAGTATCCTCTGGTTTTGGGATGCGCGTCCACCCGGTGCTGGGTGACAAGGGCTGGCATTATGGCACAGACCTAGTTGTAGATGTTGGGACGCCAATCCGAGCAGTAGCTGATGGGCAAGTGGTGTTTAGTCGACGCGATGCGGTCAACGGGAAATTTGTCAAGTTGGAGCACGGATACGGGTTCACGAGCGCCTATGTCCACAACTCCAAGTTATTGGTTAAAGAAGGGCAAAAGGTGAGAAAGGGTCAAGTCATTGCCAAGTCCGGTTCGACCGGCCGAGCGACTGGACCCCATTTGCACTTCCAGATCGAGCTCGACAATCGACCGATTGACCCCGAGAGCTTTAGGGAGCGCCAGGCTCCGCGGGCCCACCGACAGAGTGTGGAGGCAGAGGCTATCGGAGAGGCGGAATTACCGAGGTAGGTAGGCTCCGTTTATCATCCTTACAAAATTTCTCACTAGGGTACACATTGATGGTTGACTCCCGATTCTAGCTCCGTAAAGTGCCGCTCACTCCTCGAGGAAGAGTTCTAATATTCCGGAATAGCTCAGTTGGTAGAGCGGGTGACTGTTAATCACTAGGTCGGGGGTTCGAGCCCCTCTTCCGGAGTCTTCTAAGCCTTTAGAATCATTAAACAATCTGGTTTTAATGACTTCGATATCCTAGATACTGAACAGCTTTTTTCGTCAAAAGCTTCGTCGAAATCTTCGTCAGCATCTGCATTTTACACGCTGAAAATTCTGCCGATTCGGTGATTGATGGCAGCAAAACCTCAAAGGTCCGGCAAAGGTTGGGCCTGTCGTTGGATCGACGATGAAGGGAAAAAGCGTAGCAAAACCTATAGAGACTACAAGGATGCCCGAGCAGCTCAATCTCAAATAAACAGGCAAGGGTTTCCAGATGAGACAGCTCCAGGAGAAAAACCGACTCCTTTTCGTAAAGATAAGCACCTAGAAGACGCTTGGCTTCATTGGAGAGCTAGCGGTGGTGAGAACAAAGAGTCAGCGGCTAACGATGAGTCGTATTGGAGAGTGCACCTAGAGCCGTTCTTCTCGGGTATCCCAATCAAAGAAATCACTCCCATAAAAATCGAAGAGTTCAAGGCTCATCCTGATAGACAAAAGGTCTCGAAAAACTCGACCAACCA
>JAHQVK010000043.1 GCA_019634385.1 Myxococcales bacterium
CGCCTCGTCGTCAGAGCGTTTCACGAAAAGCCGGGCTCGATAGCTACACACAGGGCTAAATCGACCGGCTGCTAGGGCGTGTCTTCAAATTCCGGCGCGGAGCTGATGCCGTATCCTGCGTTTGTGAACGGTTGGCCTGCTAGGTAAGAGGCAGTGGGGAACAGCGGTTGTCTGCTTGACGTTCGAAAGTGCAAGATGCAGCTGCAAAATGGTGAAGCCAGTGGTGTTGCCAGTATATTCTCCCGAAGACAATCACCTCAGAATCTCGGAAATTTTTTTTTCTATTCAAGGAGAGTCTACGCACGCGGGGTGGCCGTGCATTATGGTACGGCTGACCGGCTGTAATCTTCGTTGTCGTTGGTGTGATACGGAATACTCATTTTCGGGGGGGGAGAGTATGAGCCTTGATGAGATTGTCGCGGCGATTCAGCGCTATCCTTCGCGCCGGGTGGAGCTGACTGGTGGCGAACCCCTCCTTCAAAAGAACACTCCCCGTTTGGCGGAGCGATTGCTGAGCGCAGGGTACTCGGTATTGTGTGAGACGAGTGGGGAGCGGGATATATCGGTCCTACCTTCAGGGGTTAAGCGTATCATGGACATTAAGCCCCCTGGTTCGGGTGAGTCGCATCGCAACCGCTGGGAAAACCTAATGAATCTCTGCAATGGGGATGAAGTGAAGTTCGTCTGCACCGATCGTCGAGATTTTGATTGGATGCTTGGAGTAGTGGAGAAATATCAACTGGTTGGGCGGTGCCCAGTGTTGGTGTCTCCAGCGTACCAGCAGCTCGCTGGCCACGTATTGGCGGAGTGGCTCTTGGCATCCGGGTTGGATGCGCGACTTAACCTACAGCTACACAAGACACTGTGGGGGGAAGAGCCAGGACGCTAGCCCAAGGCCTGAGAGAAGGGGTTATACCGTTTCTCTTGGTCCGACGTGGGACATCCTATCCGAACGAACTGCTAGGGGTTATCTTTAGTCACCCTCGAGCGCGTCCCGGATACGATCGAAGAAACCACCGCCTTTTCTTTTTCGGCTCTTTGTCTCCCGGCGTTCGTTTTGCCCGGAGGAGATCGTTGGCTCGATCGCGAGTGTGGGCTGTAGTGCTTCGATCGTCTTCCTTTGATCATCACTGAGGTGACGGGGCACGTCTACCGTTAGATGGACAAGAAGATCTCCAGGTTGGCGACTATCCATCCGGGGCATACCTCCTCCTGATATACGAATGACATCACCGGGTTGGGTTCCCGCTGGGATATCAACCGGCCAGGATCCTTCTACGATCTGTGGGACTTCGGCATTGCCCCCCAAACACGCTGTGGGGAAGTCGATCGCCAATTCACAGTGAAGATCTGGGCCGTTTCGGACATAGCTCGGGTGGTCTTCCACCAAGATTCGTACGTAGAGATCCCCGGGCGGACCGCCGTTGGCCCCACCATGTCCTCGTCCTTGCACTCGCATGCGGGTACCACTATCCACGCCTGGAGGTACGCGGATCGACAGCGGGCGTTGTTCTTCTATCTGACCCTCTCCGCCGCACGTAGAGCAGGCTCTGCGAGGCGTTTGACCAGCACCACCGCAAGCACGGCAAGTAGTGGCGATCATGAAACCACCCCTGCCTTGAACCACCTGCCCGCGTCCGCCACATACCTGGCATGAAATCAGCTCGCCCCCATCAGCCCCAGTACCGCCGCAGTCATTGCAGCATACGAATCGAGCAACCTCGACAGTCCGGGTGGCGCCCGTCACCGCTTCTTTAAGCTCGATTTGCAGGTTGATACCTTGATCAGCACCGACCATCGGTCGGCGGCCACCTCCGCTTCCACCGAAGGCACTTCCTCCGAAGAACTCCGCGAAAATGTCACCGAAACTGCTGAAAATATCCCCGATATCCCCCTGAAAACCGGAGAAGCCACCAGACTTTAGTCCCTCGTGACCTCCGCGGTCATAGAGCACTCGTTTCTGGGAATCTGAGAGAACCTCATAGGCCTCTGCACATTCTCTAAAGACTTTCTCCGCCTCCGGATCATTGGGATTTCGATCGGGGTGATATTTGAGGGCAAGTTTACGGTAAGCGCTCTTAATCTCGCGTTCGTCAGCAGTGCGCTGGACACCCAGCACCTCATAGTAATCACGCTTGCCCGACATTGACGCGGTTCTTAGGCACGATGCTGATGCTGTCAATCACCAGAGAGTGAATTACTCTATGTAGTCCTAGTATTCCTCATTGGTACGCTATTAAGGTCGTGTATTCTTGACTACGTCCTTATCCACGAAGACGGTGGTATCCTACCAGCCGATGCCCGAAACATCGCCGGAAGCCGCCTTTGCGGCCTATGAACTCTCGAGCAATACGTTCTGGACGGTCTTGGCCGCATCAGCGTTAGTGATTGCACTAGCGACGGAGCAGCTTTACGTCTTTTGGGGACTTGTAGCACGAGCCCGTGAGCTTGGTAGCGAGGTAGGCAAGGCGCTCTACCATGGCGATCTGCAGGCTGCGCGAACGGTCTGCGAGCGTTCCAGCTCGCCGGTTGCTGATATTTTTCTTGCTGCGCTTAATAAGGTGTCCCGGCCTGGTCATTCGGTACAACGAGCGGCGGAACGGGAGCGCCAACGGTTTCGCTTATGGATGCGCCGTCGCTTGTGGGCTCTGGGCACAGTGGGGGCGTTGGCGCCATTTGTTGGTCTGTTTGGGACTGTGGTGGGTATCATCGAAGCATTTTCTGATATCGCTGAAAGCGAAGGTGGAGGGTTTGCGGTAGTCGCTAGTGGTGTGTCTCACGCATTGTGGGCTACGGCAGGGGGGATTCTGATCGCTATCATGGCCGCTTTTCTCTTTAATGTTTTCCAATCGAGAGGGAACGCGGTTTTGGTGGAGATCAAACTTATTGTGGACGAGTTCGTGGAGCAGTTAGAGGTCTTGATTGACCGGGGTGGGGTTACACCGCCTGACGCTGGTACCCACATGACTTCAACTCCAACATCGCCGTTAGCGACCGCGAGAGCGGAGGGTTAGGACATGGCTGGAGGAGGGATGCCTTCGAATGATGATTTCGAAGGTGATGAAGGCATGGGCTTTACTGAGCCAAATATTGTGCCACTGGTGGATATTATGCTGGTTCTTCTGGTCATTCTCATGGCTGGTTCCAGTGCGATTGTGAGCGCTGGAGCGGCAGATGGGGTGGGGAGTGGCTTTAGAGTCAATTTGCCAGCAGCGGCGGGTGAAGAGAGTGTAGAGGCCATAACTGATGAGCTGGTGGTTACTGTCTTAGAAACCGGTGAAGTGGTGATTGGTGAAGCGGCACTGGACCAGACCGATCTTGAAGCATTTTTGGTGGAACAGGCAGATCTAAGTCCTGGACGTCTGGTTTTGATCCAAGCCGACCGGAGTGTGGTTCACTCTCGGGTAGTAGAAGTCATGGAAATTGCGCGCCGTTCAGGCCTTTCAAATCTCGCGATAGCGACCCGTGGCTCCGAACCTGAAGAATAGTTTGCTAGCCAAATGTGCATACCCCTTGTGGTGCGTGATGCTGAAGACGCACCGTTTTCCTACTTGCAGAACCTAAGCAACCGGCCTTAGTTGGCGACATCACGCGCCATGCGGAGCGGGGTGAGGTGTTGGCTCGCCCCTCTGCGTGTACTTTGGCGTGATTGGCCTGGAAACTGAGCCTCCGCGCTCGCTGTCGGCCGTTTGAAAGGACCTAGATGAAGAAGGTGAAACTAGCCATCGTTGGTGTCGGAAACTGTGCGAGCTCATTGGTGCAAGGGCTCGAGTTTTACAAGACGGCCTCTGCCGATACAGCGGGCCTGATGCACGCCGATGTTGGTGGCTACACGCTCGACAGTGTCGAAATCGTGGCCGCATTCGATATTGACGTCCGTAAGGTGGGTAAACCCCTGGAGGATGCGCTCTTCGCACCTCCCAACAATACAACTGTCTTTCAGAGGGAGTTGCCGTCGAGTGGAGTGACGGTGTCCATGGGACCGGTTCTCGATGGTTGTGCTGAGCACATGGCAGACTTCCCGGAGAATCAAGCCTTTCGCGTGGCGGACACAGACCCCGTAGACGTGACTGCGGTGCTGAAGTCTACTGGTGCGGAGGTTCTCGTCTGTTACCTACCGGTTGGTTCAGAGAACGCGGCTCGTTTCTACGCCCAGTGCTGCCTCGATGCCAAAGTTGCAATGGTCAATTGTTTGCCGGTGTTCATAGCTAGTCATCCGGAGTGGGCAGAAAAATTCCGTTCGGCTGGGGTTCCGATCGTGGGTGACGACATCAAGAGTCAGGTGGGGGCAACGATTGTTCATCGAGCACTGGCTCGGCTGATCGGAGATCGAGGCACTCGCCTTGATAATACCTACCAGCTGAATACTGGTGGCAATACCGATTTTCTGAATATGAAGATGGAAGATCGCTTACGAACTAAACGTATCTCCAAAACTGAGTCAGTACAATCACAGTTGGATAGCCCGTTGGATCCCAATAATATTCATATTGGTCCTTCGGATTATGTTTCGTGGCAGAAAGACAACAAAGTTGCTTTCATTCGACTGGAGTGGCGCGGTTGGGGGGATGTCCCCATGAATATTGAAGCGCGACTGTCGGTTGAAGATTCTCCAAACTCTGCCGGCGTAGCTATCGATGGTATTCGACTAGCAAAACTAGCTCTCGACCGAGGTCTTGGTGGACCCATCGAAGCGGCTTCAGCGTATCTCATGAAACATCCTCCCCGACAAATGCGAGATAGTGAAGCCCGGCAACTCATTGGTGAGTTCATAGATGGCTAGTCCACCGCTTCATGTTAGAGCATTCATCCTCATAAGATAGTGCCCGCTCTAATATTGCCTATTTAGTGGGTAATCTCGCTGTGAGATACGTACTCTTACCTAACAGATCTCTCAATCTTAATATCCCACCCTTCAGCGAACATTGACAAATTTGCGAGGTCGTTGCGGTCTCAGTAGTCGAGAGTTTCGCAGAAACTGTGAGCTCGTGGCTTTACCGTTCAGGGTATAGCTGCGAGAAAATAGCGGTTGATCTCAACCTGCAAGTTGAGACTGCCGACCAGAGGGCTAGAGATGGATACCCAACAAGAGATTGAGCATGCGCAGATTGCACTGATAACCATGGATACGGACCTCAGGGACGAGATATCGTCAGTGGCGATTAAGCTTGGAGTGGGCTTACATGTATCTGCAAGTGTTGGGGCATTCCTCGATACTACCACACCTTTCATATGTGTTTGTGTAGGTATAGACGAGATATCTACTTCAGATAGATATGCACTGATGTCTCGCATCCAGCGTACAGATTTAGAACGTCCGGTGTTGGCTCTGTACCAAAAAGAAAATGATGTGGAACACGAAGAATCTTGGCAGGGATGTGTTTATGAAACACTGCCCAAACCGATAGCTGAATCCCGATTGGTAGCCGCGATAAGACGTGCGATGGATAGAAACCAGCTAGCACGGTCCCTTCGAGAATTGGGTGAAGAACTCAAAAAACAGAAGTGTGCGGACGAGTTGGTTTCTGTCTCTGGCAGTATGCAAGAGGCTCTGAGGCAAATAGAGAGAGTGTTGACCTCAGATATTGCGGTGGCCCTTTTGGGAGAGAGTGGTGTTGGAAAAGATATATTGGCGCGAATGATACACGAACGTGGACACCGGTCTTGTGGGCCGTTTGTGGTTATCAACTGCGCCGCAATGCCTGAGGCTCTGCATGAAGCAGAGTTGTTTGGTCATGAACATGGGGCATTTCGAGGTGCACCGGGTGTGCACCCTGGTCGATTAGAGCAGGCACAAGGAGGCACATTATATCTCGATGAGGTTGGAGAGTTGAGCTCACTTTCGCAGGCAAATCTTTTGCGGGCGTTGCGGGAGCGTACGGTACGCCGAATTGGTGGAAATGAGGACATTCCTATTGATGTTCGCATTTTGTGTTCAAGCCGACGCAATCTCCAAGAGGATATTAAACAGGGACGATTTCGGGAGGACTTGTACTTTCGCCTTGTTGTATATCCTATCAACATCCCTCCATTGCGGGAACGGCTCACGGACTTATTGCCTCTGATTGAGCAGATTTTGGTAAAGCGTCGACCAAGTGTCGGTCGAAAAGTAGAACGAGTTTCTCCTGAGGCCCTCCGAGCCCTCAACCTCTATGATTGGCCGGGGAACATTCGCGAACTAGAAGGTATTATACACAGCGCTATGTTGTCGGCAGAAAACGATGCCATTGAGGTTTGTGATTTGCCCTCAGATATTCAACTGCTGGCGACATATAAACCATCGACGGTGACTGAAGAGACCAATCAGCAAGTGGTACCTATACGTGAGTTGGAGCGGCGAGCGATCCAGCATGCTCTCCGAGCGACAGGAGGAAGTGTAGAGAAGGCGGCTAAGTTACTCGGAATGGGGCGCGCGACGTTATATCGGCGTTTAGCTAAATACGACACCCTTCAGGAACCATCTCCTTCTATGAGCCCATAGTATTATAGTTGGATCAGTTTGTCTTTCTCAAGACGTCGTAGAATATCTAATACCTCAAGATCATGCATAGGGATGAGTTGTAGAATGGAGTTGACCGAACGTTTAGCATCTATTCGGCCGAGGATGTAGCGCTCCCTTGCGCTCAGAGCACTGAGCTCATCGGGAGTGGCCTCCCTCAGTTTGATCGGTACTTTGCTCCGGAGACAGTCTTCTTCTTCAGCAGTGAGCGTACTTGGGTCTCGCTGCTGTTGGAATTCCACGCAAGAATAACTTCCAAACTCACAAGGGGGGTACTTCAACACTAAACTTGAGTCGGTAATAGTTTGTAGGCTCTCGGGCGACATCTCTAGCTCAGACAATGTGGCAGAGTGGTCGGCTGAGTGCATAAAGCCCCGCTGATGAAGGTCTATCAACCGAGAGGCTATATGGTAGTCAGTGGCATGGAGCTCCTGGGTGATAGACTTCATGCCTAAACCACTTTTTGCGAGGTCGATGAGTTTTTTTTCCAGTTGTTCAAGGCCGGAAATTCTGAGGCTGTCATTTTCACATACTTTGAGAGGTTGGTCAGGGTGCGGAAAGAGTCGGCTGAACGTTTCCCACATATCTTTTCTGGCCACACCCTCGCGGTGGAGGTCGATCAGAGGAATGGCCACGCTGACGTGAGGGCGTTGCTCCTGAATACACGGGTCTCTGAAGTCAAAATGACCTCGGTTCCAACGAAAAGTGTCCAGCATCGATTCTGAGATTTTGACACGCAGAGTTTGAATAATTTGTTCTTCAGGGACAGTGCCTATCATGACGAGAATGCGCCCGAGCAGCACGCTCGATTCGAGCTGAGTAGTGTACGCACGCTCGAGTTGATTTTCGGTCAATAGGCCGAGATTGATAAGAAACTGGCTGAAGTACTCTCTGGGGTCATTGGTGGTGGCGTAGGTTATGGTCCCCTGGACCACGACAAACTCTTTACGAATAGTTTCCTGCTCAACAATGAGCAAACCATTGAGTCGACGGTTAGCTAGCCAAATAACGACGTCGCTCACTGGCATCACTGACAAATCGCCCTCGAGACGGCCCATAGAGATTCGATGAATACCTGATCCTTGTCTTGAGGGCACCTAAGGAGGACATTGTTCCCGTGGGTAACGATCAAATTCGTCAGGATCAATCTTCAGGGACGACGACTATCGGCGTAGTTGTCATGGCTGCTGCTATTGGTGCTGCCGGCTGGTGTGGGTGGCAGGGGTTAAAAGTGCGAACGACCGCCCCTCAGCAGTTGGCAGGGAAGTTGCTTGAGGTGAAGCTCAAGAATGATATTCCCTACGACTTTGAGCTGCGCACGTTGGCTGGCAAAACTGTCTCTTTAAAAGAGTTACGCAATAAGACGGTTTTTCTGAACTTTTGGGCAACTTGGTGCCCCCCATGCATAGAAGAAATGCCTTCCCTGCGGCGTTTGTACCAGAGGTTGGTTGACCATCCCAATTTTGTCTTTCTGGCGGTGAGTACCGATGATGATTGGGGTGTTGTGCAGAGATTCTTCGAGCGGGAACCAGCGAATTTTCCGGTTTTGCTAGATGCTAAAGGTGGTCTTGCTCGTCGTTACGGTACATCCAAGTTTCCCGAGACCTACGTTATCGATCATGGACGCCTTGTTGGTCATATTATTGGTCCTCGGGACTGGGACAAATGGTATGCGGAGGCATGGCTGCGAGGACTTCTCGAACAGCGCTCTTAGGTCGCTTCCAGTATTTCGTAGAGCATACACAAAGAGCTGCTGGAGGCATTAAGCTCGCCGTGTTAGCTTTCAGCTGCGTTCGACAGTATAAGCATGCGTTCTAAGTGTCCTCATTGCGGCGCTCAAAATGAGTTTATCCAGCCGCCATCCTCGGCCATTGTATATTGTCAAAGTTGTGGACAACCGTTTGGGGCGTCGTCACGGAACCAAACGGATCCAGGCGCTTTGGGGTTTCCCGACCAGGTGATTACGAATAGAAACTCTGCTGTTCTTCCCCCTGCTCCGGTGATTGTTCCAGAGACGCAGAATCCTCCCAATTCAACGGATCCGGTGGCGAGGGTAGTATATGTGAATCCTGAGGGGATGGAGGCGAAATTTGTGCTCTCCGGCTCCACGACTCTCGGCCGTCATCCGAGCAATAAGATTCGTCTCAATGACCGGGAAATATCTAAGCAACACGCGTTGATCGAGCGGCGCTTTGGGGACTGGCTGGTTCGAGACTTGGATAGCTCCAACGGCACATTCCTAAACAATCGACGCATTCAGGAGGCTCCACTGCGCCATGGGGACGAACTTAGCCTGGGCTCGATGCGCTTGAGCTTCGTGGTGGAACGTCCCGAGCAAACTAAAGAATCCCCCCGGGATCTTGTGACGATTCTTCCCCAAGACCCGGGCCGATCGACCCATATTCATGCCAAAATAGAAGGGGATGATCTCGATTTTCGGCCGGCCAGTGAAGTAGTAGATGTGGAAATTTTGCGCGGCGATTACGAAAAGCTTCGCCTGACCCATGAACTTTCCCGAATAGGCCTAACCACCGATATCAAGTCCCTCCTAAGCAAGACCTTGGATGTGGTTTTCGGTATGCTTCCCGCAGACAATGGGGTCATAATGCTGGTGGATGAGGACACCCGTACGCTTGTGCCCCATACGGTGCGGCAACGCCCGGGCCAGTCCGGTCCCAAGCACGGTATTCTTCTTAGCTCAACCATTGTGAATGCATCTCTCCAGGAACGGGCTTCAGTGTTGTCTTCTGATGCCTTCCTAGATCCTCGATTTTCTGGCGCGGAGTCCATAATCGCCCAAGGTATTCGAGCGGCTATGTGTGTGCCTCTTGTCGCTCACGACAAGGTTCTTGGGATCATGCATCTAGATAGTCGAGAGCGGGTAGGGGCCTTTACTGAAAAGGATCTTCAACTCTTGCAGGCGATCGCAACCCAAACAGCGATCGCCATTCAAAATGTACGCTTGCTGCGCCAAGTAGAACAGGAAGCACAGACTCGGGGACAACTCTCCCGGTTTTTGCCCCCGCACGTGGTGGAGGAGATGGTTCAAGGGAAAGGGCGCCCGATAACCAAGCGGGGTCGGGAGGTGGATGCTTCGGTTGTTTTTTGCGATATTCGCGGATTTACTCGGATGTCCGAATCTGTGGGTCCGCATGAAATTGTAGAGTTGCTCAACGAATATTTCGAACGTTTGGTTGAGATTGTTTTCCGATACGAAGGGGTTCTCGATAAGTTTATCGGTGATGCACTTATGGCATCATGGGGCACTCTTGAGGGCGAGGATGTGGGCGTTTCGGCCTTTCATGCGGTCGCAGCCGCTATTGAGTTCCGTGATGCTATTCAGCAACTGAACTCGGAACGCCAAGAGCGAGGTCAAGCTCCGATCCCAATGGGGGTGGGGGTTAATACAGGACGGTTAGTGGCTGGATACATGGGCGCGAAGCGCCGCCTCGAGTTTACGGTTATTGGGGACACCGTGAATACTGCTTCGCGCATTTGTGGGATCGCTGATGGTGGACAGGTTCTGTTATCAGAAGCGACGTACAATCTTGTTGCAGAACGAGTGGAGGCGGAGTTTTTGGGTGCTCGAAGGGTCAAAGGCCGAGAAAAAGATGTCGGCGTGTACGAAGCCACACGCGTTCATTCTCTATGACTGTTCGAACCCGACGCCAGGTTGTGCAGCGTTGCCCAAACTGTGCTGCAAAGTACGATGTTGGGATCTATGTATCAGGTCAAAAAGTGCGCTGCCGGCGCTGCGGTATTAAGTTTGAGGTTGTTCGTTCCGAAACTCGAGCCTCGAGCGATGTGGCCAGTGTAGATCCAGATGCACCTCGTGAAGCTCGGCCACGGCCACCCCAAAAAGCGAACCAAGCATACCGGATGGCTACCGGTGAATTACCGAAAGGGACCGAACTAGACGGTTATGTGGTCGATGAGCCCTTGGGCCGAGGGGCCATGGGCACGGTTTATCGGGGACGTCAGCTTAGTTTGCAACGTCCCGTCGCTATTAAGGTCATGAGTACCGACCTTGTTGAGCAACCAGAGTTTATTCTTCGATTTCGTCGAGAGGCGGCAGCGTTGGCGAGTCTGTCTCACGAGAACGTGGTTGCGATAATTGATCAAGGGCGCCTAGAGCAGTGGTGTTATTTTGTCATGGAGTACATCGAAGGGCCCACTCTGAGGCGGGTGATATCTCGCCGGGGGCTGCGGATGTCGGTGGCTCTCGATCTGGCTTTGCAGGTGGGGCGTGGTCTCGATTACGCCCACGGAAAAGGGGTGGTACACCGAGATCTGAAGCCAGAAAATGTTCTTATTGCCGATCGAGGTTCAGCTGGTTATCTGGCCAAGATTTGCGATTTTGGTTTGGCTGACCTTCTATATTCCGATCGCTCCTTTGTGAATCTAACGGGTTCGCGTATTTCGATGGGCACCATCAACTATATGGCACCAGAGCAACGCCAAGATGCGGGGCGCGTTGATCAGCGTGCTGATGTATTTTCTTTCGGAGTTATGTTGTATGAGATTTTTACCGGGGAGCTTCCGCTAGGGAGATTCCCAAGGCCTTCCGTCAAAAATCCTCGCTTGGATGCCCGACTGGACGGAGTCATTCTCAAGGCGCTCGAGCCTGATGCTCGACGCAGATATCCCCGTGTAAGGGATATCTCGGATGCGCTTAGCGCGGTACTTCGGTAGGCCAATTGTTATGTCAAAAAAAGAAAGGACACTCCGGTCTTCAAACGCGGTCAGCCAGTACTCGGCAATAAATTGCATTTATTTGTCGAAGGAAGGTTGCGCATCTCGATCGGCGGTGTCATGAGGGCGCCCATCTAATGCCGACGCTGCGAGAACAGCTCCTCCAAGCAGGACTTGTGTCCGCCGAACAAGCGGAAAAAGCTGAAGAACGAGCCTCAAATAAAGGCAAGGCTCGTAGGTCTAAACGCGGAGGCCGAGGCCGCGGAAAAGCGGTTAGCGACCGCCCAACTGAGGTAGAGGATCCAAAACGCCTCGAAATCATGCGTGCTATCGAACAACACAAGTTGCGCGAAGACGATTACACCGGTGAAATTGCGTTTAACTTTACTACTCGCGGAGATACGAAAATCCGCAAGCTATTCGTGAATGTTAAGACCGCAGCCAAGCTAGGAGCTGGTGAGCTGGCGATCGTGGAGAACGGAGGGGCCAAGGACCATATCATTGTGCGCAAAGACGCAGTTGACCCGATCAAGGCCGTAGATCCCGATGCCATTCGTTTCCATACCGGCTCTTAGTTTCCATACCGGCTCTTAGAATATACTCGTTGCAGGAGTATGTCTCGAGCGGCGCAAGAGCGGCAACTGCTCTTTAATTCTTAGTCGACGATACCTGGTAGATTCTACATCGTTGGTGGTGTGAGGTAGGTCGTTGCATGCTAGTCATCATCCTCCTCTGTTGGTGGTAAAGCCGGAAGGCCCGGAGGTGGCAGTGTAAGCAGGGCTCCTGTGTCTGCGGTGGTGGCTTCAGAGGCGCGGGTCGATGAAAGCCTCCTGGGTGACGTTGCGTTCCAAGCTTGTTCATGCCGAAGGAGCTCTACGTCGATTTCACGGAGAATTTGTTCATCTATGTCGGTTGTTGATGTGGAAGGCATGCGGCGCCGATCACTAGCTAGAGTGCGAGCCGCATGAGGGGAGCTCGGTGACCTCCGACGTGGGGTGGCGGGTATCACGTGGGGTGACGCTTCTACCTTATGGAACTGGAGCGGGGAAGACTGGTCGAATTCACCCTCTGCCACTCTCCGCAACATCCCAATGTGCTGGGCTTTCATCTGCTCCTGCACCCGGTGACTGATTTGATGTTCCGGCATTGGGCCATCCACGAGTGGTTGGTAGTTCCATCGTTCTTTGGCAAGCAATTGCCCACCCAGGAACAGCTGGGTCACGACCCTCGGAGCAGCTAAACCCCCATCCTCAGTTTGAACGTGGAATGTGAGGTTCTGGCGGCGTAAATTGTGATTAAATCCGGGCAGCATCCGATGAGCTCTCGAGGGTACTCAGCCGCCCTGACTGGTACCCGTTCCGATTCTAGGGTTTGTCGGGTACCTTGGACAAGGTATAGGTCTCTTCGGAGGGCGTATTTGGCTGAATCTTCCACTACGTATATTTGTACTTCATCGTGTTTGTGTCTGCGGGTGTGACTACCGTTCTTGTTTGCTCGAGGCCATCGTTTGCTGAACTTGTGCGTTTGTGATGGCTAATGCAGGGTGCCCTGGGAGTTTCAAGAGCGGCGGCCGGTGATCAAGCGCGTGGGCAACCACCCTCCTCGAGTGTACCCCGAGTGGTTTGTTGTTGCCAGGGAGGCTTACCGATGACACCTTTCTTATCTATGGGGGAGAGCAGCGAAGACGCCAAAGCCCCGAGTCGCCGGACAAATTCGCGCCTTCGACGCCGGCCATTTCCAGGTACAGGCTTTGCGAGCCCCCTCGCAGAACTACCTAATGAGCCACTGCCGTCAGAAGCGACGATACAAGAAAGGCGACCGAGGCCTGACGCGCCCATAATGCTACTACCAGTGGGGCAGGTAGATCTTTCTACGATGGAATTGGTTCGCCGTCCCTTAGAAGAGGTCTACCAACGGAGAACGGAAATCGGTGCATCTCTGCCTGTGCCGAAATACGCACACAATCCTACGCGTGATCAGTACCATTCAAGTGCGATTCTCAAACGGGTAGAGACGACTTGGGTGGCCGATTGGGATGCAGCAGTGGGAATTACGGAGGCGGATCTTTTTGTCCCGGAAGTCCCCTTTATTTTTGGTGAAGCTGACCGGTCAACACGCTCCGCGCTCATTAGCTTACGTCGACTTCGGCCGGAAGCGGGCCCGAGGGAGACCCGACGGGATATTCTGAACCGACGATTTTTGTCCGAGATCATCCATCAGATTGGACTGATTCGAGGCTTAGCTCACTGTCCGAACAATCGCTGTGTTATGTTTTTGGCTTCCGCTGTGAACGAGATCGATAAGCGGGGCTCCTCCTTATGCGCGAATTGTCGGAAACGACTACAAGCCATGACTTAAGGCCTAACGACGTTCGGCAAAAAGCCTAAGCCCAGGGTCGCTCTTCACTCTTTGTAGTCCTCGGGCTTTAGGGTACCTACCTACGTAATCCTTCATTGCGACATTGTCAGAGCTGAGTCATTAGGTGAAACTCTGATCTGGTTTTGTAGGTACCGGTTATACGCAATATTTTCATTATGGTCCCGTCAAGAACTATAGTCACTAAACTGCTCGAATAGGCGGTCTTGATCCTCTCTGCGCACGGCTTATCGGTTGCTTGTGTGAATTGTCCTTTTCGGGGGCGCATCTTTTAGTTAGCGTGATGCATCCATGGCCCCGTCCGTGCAAAAACGCCAGGCTCTAGGAAAAGGGCTTGGGGCTCTGATTCCGCCGAAGAAGGCGAAGTCCTCACCCTTGGGAGACGAAGAACGAAATAAAGTTACGCTGCACGTCCCAATTGAAGAAATTCATCCCAATAGCTTCCAGCCCCGTAAGACGTTTCCCGATGCGACCTTGGATGAATTAGCCGCTTCCATCAAAGAGCACGGCCTGATGCAACCGATCTTGGTCCGCAAGAAAGCCGGTGCGTACGAAATTATTGCGGGTGAACGACGCTGGAGAGGGTGCCAACGCGCTGGTCTTCACCAGGTTGAAGTCATCGTCAAAGACCTCGCTGATGATGAGGTCTTTGAGTGGGCGCTCATTGAGAACATCCAGCGTGAGGACCTCAATCCTATAGAGGAGGCGGAAGCCTACCGACGGTTACTTGATACCAGTGAGATGACCCAGGAGCAGCTCGCTAGCCGCGTGAGTAAGGATCGCTCGACTATCGCGAACGCACTACGGTTGCTCAAGCTCCCTGACGATGTACGTCGTCAGGTTATTGCCGGCTCGATCTCCATGGGGCACGCTCGGGCTCTGGTGTCCCTGGATGAGCCGGACCAGATGACTAGGATGTCTAAGGATATCGTCAAAAACGGACTATCGGTGCGCGAAGTTGAGCGAGCGGTCCGGTTGCTGAAAAAAGAGCACCAGACTCCCAAGGAGACCCTCGAAGATCCTTATGAGTATTTGCCTGGAGGCCGGCATGCGGTGGAACGGACAACTACCGAGCTTCGTCGCCATTACGGCACTCGAGTTCGTATTGTTCCCCAGGGTAAGCGAGGACGAATAGAGATAGACTATACCAGCGTGGATGAGCTCGATCGCATCATTTCGATGCTTAAAGACTGACGGTCTCGTTGAGCGTTTGTATAGAAGTGCCACTTACGAAGAGGTGGTTCTTGGGTTCTGACTGAGGGCAATTGGCACCCGAAGCGTTTATCTCTCGCTGGCTTTCATTGTTGTGCGGGACTCGATCACCACGTCGTCTTCTTTGTCGGCTGACACCAGGCAAGTACACTCTCCGCGCGACTAAAACGCTTTTGCGAGCATTGCTGGCGAGGTCGAGGGCGGATCTCGATCTTTTCAAGGGTCCGTGTTACCCCAAGCCTAGGCAGTACTTTATGACCGATCGCGTTAAAGAGATCCTGAGCTGGTATGGATCCGACAATGTTGGGGTTCTCTCGAACCTATATAAGCTTCTGATGACAGGTCGCCTGGCTGGTACGGGCAAACTTGTCATTCTACCGGTTGACCAAGGATTTGAGCATGGACCGGCCCGGTCATTTTCACCGTACGAGCCGGGCTATGATCCGCGCTATCATCATAGTCTCGCTGTTGAGTCCGGCTGTAATGGCTATGCAGCTCCGTTCGGAGCCCTTTGTGCCAGTTCTCGAGACTTGGCTGGGCAGGTGCCGACGATTCTTAAGCTGAATAATAGCGACACCCTGTATTCTGCTGAGGATCCTTGCCCAGCGATTACTTCTTCGGTTCAGGATGCCATTGAGCTGGGCTGTAGTGCTATCGGTTTCACCATCTATCCGGGCTCATCAGGTCGGAAAGATATGTATGAAGAGATTCGTGAGATCTCCCAAGAGGCCCGAACGGTGGGATTACCAACAGTTATCTGGTCCTATCCTCGTGGCTCCGGACTATCCAAAGAGGGGGAAACAGCCATTGATGTCGTTGCTTATGGTGCGCATTTGGCGGCTCAGCTCGGAGCTCATATCATCAAAGTGAAGCCACCAACCGCGCATCTGGAGCAAACAGAAGCCAAGAAGGCTTTTGGGGCGGCCAAGATTCCGATTAGTACCCTCGAAGAGCGAATTCGTCACGTGGTTCAATCCTGCTTTGGTGGTCGCCGGATTGTTATCTTCTCCGGCGGAGCTTCTAAGTCAAAAGAAGACGTGATTGCTGATGTTAATGGTATCGCAAAGGGCGGAGGCTTTGGGTCTATTATGGGTCGCAACGCTTTCCAGCGGGACAAGGCGGGCGCGATAGCCCTTCTACATGAGGTCCAAGACATTTTCGCTAAGGTTTGAATGACCACTACAATTGCTTAGGAGATTCTTTAGGGCGGAGAGGAGGGGTATCTGCCTCTGAGATTAGTGCGATCGCACTTGTGTAGCCGTGGAGATAGGTCTTTTCGCCAATCCTCCCAATCTCACCATTGCAGAAGAATCCTCCGACCGGAATGTTGCCAAAGAAATGTCTAATTGTACGGGTGTCGTGGGATGGTTGGCCGTAGAGTCCCTCCCCGCGCCCGATGCATGAGAAGAGCAGGGCGGTCATCGGTTTGGTCGCTTGTGTTTGGGCCTGCTTGAGCATTCGATGGAGGTCGTCTGATGATGCCGCTGCATCTCGAAGATGAAATTGTACTACTTTCCACTGCTCTATGGGGACGTTGATAGCGAGGCCACCGAGCTTGGATTCGATTCCCAAGACGTTGCGAATCAGAAAGTCGCCCTGGTGGTACTCCAGCTGATCTTTCATCTCGATGCCAATAAACAGGGAACGCTGGAATAGCTGTTGGTCTTGTTCACCTAAGGCATCATGCAGATTGCGCATGACGTCCAATGGTCGTTTCTGAGCTAGCTCCTGGATGATGTGGCCGTCGGAGCGGGTAACCAACATCGGCTGACCGATCGGTCGGCATCCCTGGGCGATGACGGAATGGGCTTGCAGTCCTCCATGAAGGGCAATAAATACCGCTTTTGCGCCGGAAACTCGGTGGTTCACCAGTAGGGCGGGCCGGTTGTTTAGTCCACTGGACAGACCACCAACCACTGTGGTGCTCGGGAAAGCAGTGTCCAGAAGTTCCATTGTTTGTGTGTACTGAGGTGAGTTAGCATCCACCAAGGCGATGATGATGGTTGGATCTCCATCCGGGCCCAGAGCGGCTTTGACCTCGGCCGGTCGTAGTTCTTGATCCTCCGAACGTACAGACATGATCTCAATCCGGGTGTTGGGAATTTTTGCGCCCACCAAGCTTAGCGCTGGACGTTGCTCTAGCTCTTGATGTCCACCAATGACACCGCTAGCCGCACTTCCCGCAATGACCGCGGTTGGGAACGCCTGTTGAAGCTGTAGGGCGAGGTTGTCATCGAGAGCCGGTGAGGCGAATGCGAGCACCAAGTCGGGACTATGTCCTCCAAGCCCGTCCGTCAGTTGGGCCGCGGCTCTTGGCATGGCAGCGGAGAGATCACTTGCCAATGTTGCGTAAGCAGACCAGCGCATGAAGGTGAGCACACCGCGGTGGGGACGTTCAGTAAAGAGGAGGTGGAGTTTAACGGTCAGCTGACTTGGCCGAGTGGCCATATAGTTCGTGGTAGGCTTGCGGTGGAAGGTTTTGAGGAACAGAGCGCATACTTAAGCGTACGCAACCGATGAGATGTGGTCCTGAGCGGAACCTTCCGGGGATTGTCCATCCCGCAGGATGGCTGCTTGGCCAGATCAACCGGCTGCTGATGGGGCTACTTCTCGCGCTGACATCGCCTTGGATGAGTTATGGATAAACCACATTGCCGACGAACGCTGCGAGTGCCGCTGTACTAGCTATTCCTATTATCCTTGGGGGAGAAATAGGTGGTGCGCTATTTGAGGGAGACTGCAACGACCCTGGTGCGCTTGTCCGTATACCCGCGCTTCCGAAGCTAGTTGAGAGTCGAGTCCGCCCCATTGTGTTGTCCGCTGGGAACATCCTCGGGCCGGAGCCTTTATCTAGCTTGGCTTTGGAAGCTCCAGTTGAGGTTTCGGAAGAGCTTCTGAGTCTGCTCAAACGCGACAATGGTCGCCCGGTTTTTGATGGAGTGTTGCCCGGTGAGTTTGAGCTATCAGCCGATCCTGCGACCCTGGCTCGTCTCAACTTTGACGGCCGGATACCCTGGACGGTGGCAAATATTCCCCTGCGAGCTCAGCACCGACGGTATCGAGTTTTTTTGCGGCAAGGCATCAGGATCGGACTCACGGCAGTCATCGATGAAGCGCTTCTGCCGCTGGTGGACCCTTCGCACAATCACGGCGCTATTGAATCCGCAGCCCATTCACTGAGTCGTTCGGCCCAGATTCTCCGTCAGGCCGGCGCTCATGTAGTGGTGGCGATGTTGCACACCCAACGAGCGAATGGGTTGTCTCGCGTACTTCAACTCTTAGAGAGTGCTCAGGTGGCTCTACCAGACGTGGTACTGACCAGCGCTCTGGATACGGATCCGACATCTATTCACCTAGATGGACTGAGAACAGTGGTGGTGTCAGCGCCCAAGAATATTACCGAAGCGGCAGTCATTTGGTTGGGGGTGAGTAAAGACCGAACCCTAACGAAGATTGAGGCGGAACGATTACCGGTCGAAGCGACACCATCTGGGCTTGCGGACATAATTCGCAATTGGGCTTGCAAGCGCTTGGATATTCCGCTTTTTTCCGCCGAGTGGGCGGAGCCGATTCCGCGAGGATTGTTCCGTCAGTTTGTTCTTGAGCGTATGCGTCAGCTAGCCTCCGCTGAGGTTGCGATAATTTCGAAGCAAACCTTGGGCTCGGCAGCGGCCTTCCCCCTGCCCAAGTCGCCAACCCAGCTTCATTTACGGGCGGCGTTGCCATTTGATGATGGTCTGCAGGTCGCTCGCATACGAGGATCCGTATTGGCGCGGTTGGAAAGTCTAGTTAACGATGTTCGTGTTCATGTTCATGGTCTGAGTTCTGAACGGGTCGCCGGTCGACCTCGTGATCCTCGGCGTATCTACAAGGTGGTCACCGTTGATTTTTTGGCGGATGGTGGTGACGCGGTTATTGATCCGGCTCGCTACAATTTTCATCCGCTCCGGTCGGCGCCTTCGCTTCGCGATATGGTGGCAGACACGCTGAGAATAAAGGGTTTTCAACCGGACGCGGATCCAGACCCCGACCATAGAATCGAAGAACCGGGACTGTTTGATATTCGGGTGAACCTTGGAGCCAGCATCAAGTCGGTAAACGTAGAGAACGGATCGGGGGCCGAAGCACCCCAGTTGGTACGCGAGAATTTTCTGGGACTCACCGGTGATCTTGAGGCTCGACTGACCCTAGATTTACCTAGGCATCGGTTTGAGCTCAGTAATCTAACCCGATTTGGGGTGGTACGAGAAACGATCGAGGATGCAGATGGATCGGAGCGATCCCGAACTAGGGAAAATGAAGATGTCACCCGAGTTGAAGGGGTCTACAACGGTCGTTTGTCTGGCGGACAAGATCGACCTTGGCTTCCGGATGCTAGTGCAATCGTTAGCCTTGAAACGGAACTGACTCGTCCCGCGGATGAGCGTTCGTATCGTCGTGCGTTGTTACAAATAGGTTTGGGTCCTGCTTGGCAGTTAGCCGGCAATTTATCTTTACGTGCTCAGCTTGGTCTTCGGCGTGAGCTGTTTGCTCCGAGTGCGACCAGCGAACCGGATGAAATCTCACTGGCTGAGACCAAAATTGCATCGCTGTTCGGAGCAGAACTTCGTGATGAGGTATTTGAAAGCTATGCGGCTCGCCCCGTTACACTAAATGTACGCCTAGACTATACGGCAGATTTATCTGGGCGGGTGAGAGATCAAGTATTCCAGGGGAGAACATCGGTTGATGTACCAATTACCCATACGATCGCCCTGACGGCGGCTCTTGATGTGTACCTACTATCTCGTAATCAGCGGCGAGGAGCCTCTCTCTCCGGTGGGGCTTTGGATACTAGCTTTGGTATAAAGAGCTCTGCCGACTTTAGTCAGCTACTTCGCTAGGAAGTGTGCATCGCCTCACGTGAATCGTATTGGTTGTGGCTGGCAGTGGTCTTTGCTGTATGTGAATGGACGTGTAGACAACCAGGCTTTAAGTTACGCCCAGGATTCTAAAGTTACACGTACAGAATTGCTGAGTGCATCCAGATGATAGCCGCCTTCGAGGACGCCTGCGATCCGCCCATGGCAGCAATGCTCAGCGACATCTCGCCAAATTTTTGCTAGTTCTCGGAAACCTTCTGTTGAGCACATAAACCCACCGAGTGGGTCAGAAATATGCCCATCGTAGCCTGCCGAGATGAGAACTAGATCTGGCGAAAAGTTTTTGACCCGAGGCAGCAAAAACTCACGACTTGTGCGAAGTATCACATCGTCATTGGTTCCTTCCGGAAGAGGCACATTTACGGTCGTACCTTCGCCGGCACCCTGGCCCGTTTCTGCGGCGCTTCCAGTACCCGGGTAGAATGGCCACTGATGGGTGGACATGTATAGTACTCGAGGATCGTTATAGAATATAGCTTGCGTTCCATTTCCGTGGTGAACATCCCAGTCATAGATGGCAATACGCTCAACTATACCCCGCTCGAGCAAACTCTTCGCGGCCACTGCGAGATTGTTAATGAGACAAAAGCCCATTGCCCTTTCAGGAACAGCGTGATGCCCTGGAGGTCTGACCAGTGACATGCCAGCGTTTCCTTTGGTGGTAGCGACGGATTCGAGTACTTTAAGGGTCGTACCAGCGGCTAGTCGAGCGATAGGCACCGACTGAGGGCTTGTTGCGGTGTCGGGGTCTAGTTGGGCACTCTGACCGGATATTTCATCGAGTTTTTGCAGGTGGGTTTCGCTGTGAACCCGTCTTAATTCCGTAGTCTCTATAGGCTGCGGTTCGACCGTTTCAAACTGGAGGCCTTCTTCTGCCGCGGTTTTCAGCACTGTTTGGATCGCGGCAATACGTTCCGGACGCTCCGGGTGGCGAAGGCCGGGATCGTGATCCTGAAAACGAGGTGATTTGGCTACAACTAGGCTCACCCCTTTATCAGAACACTGGTCCCTCAAAGGTGTACAGTCGGGCTGGCCGATGGGAACCGGTGCGGAACTCTTCCAGAGCACGTATCTGCCCAGACCGCTGTATTTTAGCACGGAAGTTCCTCTTATCGATGGCGGCACCGAGAATGGCCTCGAAGACTTGTTGAAGTTCAGTCAAAGTGAACTTGTACGGTAATAACTGAAAGCCAATGGGGGCATACTCTAGCTTACCGCGAATCCGGCTGAGCGCAGTCATCAGGATGTCAGCGTGATCAAATGCTAAGCGCAGTCGATCGTTTGGTTGATTGACCCACAGACTATGAGCACTATCGGTCCCCAGATCAAACCATTGGGCGGCCCGACTGCCTCCGCGTCCGTGACCTTTGTCTGCGGAGACCAATGCATAGTAGGCAACGCTCACTACTCGACTACGTGGATCTCGTTGCGGGTTCGTGAAAGTATACAGCTGTTCTAAGAAGACCTCTTCGATACCTGCCTTAGCTTTCAATTCACGCAAGGCCGCTTGATCAGCACTCTCGTTGGAACCTACAAACCCTCCGGGAAGAGACCAGCTATTTTCATAAGGAAGGATATCTCGGAATGTTAGAAGAACCTTAAGCCTACTTTCTACCACCGTCAGTAGTACAATATCGACGGCAACACCGAGAGAAGAATCATGTGAGATTGGTTGCTGAAAGCTCACGTTCGAAACCTCTGAGCGATGGGATACACGCGCCCTACCCATGCCTTCGGGCAAACCCGGATAGTTGGAGGGAGTTGCTTACGCTTAAACTCGTTTGCGTAAACCATCCGGACGATCTTTTCGACCAGAGTTAGCTCAATGCCAGTAACAGCTGATATTTCTGAAACGCTCATCTTACGCTCGATGAACTGTTGTAGCACTGTGTCTAGGATTTCGTAAGATGGTAAACTGTCTGTATCCTTTTGATCGGGTCGAAGTTCGGCTGATGGAGCCTTGTTAATGGTATTTTGAGGGATAACTTGGCGATCGGCATTGATGGTTTGTGCTATGGCATAAACTTGGTGTTTATATAAATCGGCGAGGACAGAGAGTGCACCAATCGTATCTCCATAGAGCGTCGCGTAGCCCATAGCGATTTCTGATTTGTTTCCTGTGCCTAGTACCGCTGCTCCGAATTTGTTGGCGATCGCCATCAGAGTTAGCCCTCGAACTCGAGATTGGAGGTTTTCTTCGGTGATGTCTCGAGGCCGGTCTCCAAATATTGGTGTGAGCAATGTCTCAATCGCATCGACTGATCCTTGAATCGGCAGCAGATGGAAAGGGATCTGTAGATTTTCAGCTAAGCTACGTGCATCGTTGATCGAGTGAACCGAACTAAATTTTGAAGGCATTCCAACGCCGATTACTTGCTCCTTGCCCAGGGCGCGAACAGCAATTGCGCAAGTGACGGCGGAATCAATCCCTCCAGACAAGCCTATAACCGCTTTCTTAATACCAGTCTTACGGAAGTAGTCACCCACTCCTAGCGTCAGTGCTTCAAGAATTTCCGTTGTAGGTTCGTAGGTAGGGCGGATCTCTCCCGAGGGAGCGCGGAGATCAATAGTATGTACAGAAGGTCTCCACCCCACGGCTCGGAACATGAGTTGTCCATCGGGGCTGGCGATCAGTGAGTGACCATCAAACACTAAACCATCGTTAGCTCCCACTGAGTTGACATAAATCGTATGTGCTTGGCAACGGCGGGCTACATGGCGAATGATATGTTCTCTTATGGATAGTTTGTCGTGGCTCCAAGGAGAGGCGGAGAGGTTGATGATGGTGTTTGCTCCCTGCTGAATCAATGCTTCGACAGGATCAATGGAATAGCTACACGGCATATTTTCCGCAAAGCTTTTGGGTGCCTCAAGGCGAAGTTTAGGGTCTCCCCAGATATCCTCACAGAGGGTGATTCCCACAATGTGT
This sequence comes from Myxococcales bacterium, assembly GCA_019634385.1. Lineage (GTDB taxonomy): Bacteria > Myxococcota > Kuafuiibacteriia > Kuafuiibacteriales > Kuafuiibacteriaceae > JAHQVK01. The sequence goes on from JAHQVK010000043.1 coordinate 22,631, forward strand.
CCATCAAGATGTAGCACGGCGGGTTCAGCCGTGAGGGGTTGTCGGGGCGAAAAATATCTGGCCTCATCGAAGATATCGTAGGTAGGCAACAATGTTTTAGCTACACGCTGAAGGATATTTCTTCTTTTAGCAACAACCGCTACATTTTGTGGTTGGTTGTTTCCGTTGGTGGAAGTGATAGGTGTATGGATGTTGCCAAAGACGACAGTGAGAGAATTAGGAATCTGGGTTATGAATGACTGTTCGGCCTCGTGGCATGCGTGAAGAAATGTGTTTCGCTCCAAAAGGTCTAAGGGTGGATAACCTGGCAACACTAATTCGGGGAACACTGCCAGCTGGGCCCCCTGCTCTACAGCCTGACGGCAAGCATCTATCATGAGTTCGGCGTTGCCAGTGATATCGCCAACAGTAGGGTTTATTTGACAGAGGGCTACACGCATGGCTTCTAAACTCCTTCCTGACCTACTTCCCGTGTGCGAACGCGTTCGATCAGGGCTTGAAGAGCATCACTGATACGGACTTCGTATGGTGGTGCTTCTTCGGATTGTAACGGTGCGAGCAACTTTACCTCTTGAGGTAAGGCCCGAATTTGGTTGCGTGCGCGGCGCCGAATATTGGCTAGGGATGGAAGTTCTCGTGTGACTTTTCCGCTCATCATCCATTCCTCCAGCAAAGGGGTGGCGTCGATATGAAACTCAGGAGTTGTGCCAACAATGTCCCGAACAAAAGCATGTTTTTTTTTGATGCGAAATACTTGGTGACATCCAGGCAGCGTGGCTTTGTCTCGCGAGAACTTAGCCACAGAGCGCCCGGTATCGTGATCCTCCACAAGTTTATATACCCCTCCGAGACTGGGAGCGTCTTTGGAACGAACCAGTTCTGTACCAACACCCCAAGCATCAATGGGTGCCCCCTGACTCCGAAGCTCTGCGATCTTGTGTTCATTGAGGTCACCGCTGGCTATGATTTGTGTGTGAGCTAGGTCATGCTCGTCTAGTAGCTTCCGCACCTTAATAGATAGGTCCAGTAGGTTCCCAGAATCGAGGCGTACAGCTTGTAGCTTAGTGCCAACCGCCTCGATGGCTCGGCGCGTGCCTTCGAGAGTATCGTATGTGTCTACGAGCATGATTGCATGATCAGGAAAGACGGTTGCGAAGTTCTGAAAGGCTTGTTGTTCGCTCTCGTGAGCCATGATCCATGAGTGAGCGGCAGTGCCCGCGAGAGGAATATCGTGTTGGAATCCGGCTTCAACGTTGGAGGTGGCCGCAAATCCGGCAATGAATGCGGCTCGGGCGGAGGTGATAGCTTCTCCTGGTGAGGTCCTACGAGAGCCAAACTCCAGGACCTGAGTGTCTTCAGCGGCGAGAACAACCCGAGCTGCTTTACTCGCGATCATTGTTTCCGTGTTGATGATGGATAGGAGTGTTGTCTCTACGAGTTGCGCCTCCAACAGAGTACCGGTGACTCGGAGAAGGGGCTCCATCGCAAAAGCGACCGTGCCTTCGGGCATAGCCCAAACGTCCCCACGGAATCGAAAATCTCTTAGAAATTCAACAAACTCAAAATCGAGAGCTCCGCGCAGAGAGGGCACTCGCCTTAGGTACTCAATGTGAGCCGAATCGAATCGAATTGAACGTAGGTATTCCAGTGCTCTCTGGAGGCCAGCAACCACCAAGAAACGACGCTTATGGGGAATCCTGCGAACGAACAATTCCATGGAGATGCGCTTGTTATGCATTCTATTATGGAAGTAACCGGCTGCCATGGTGAGCTGGTAGAGGTCGGTCGAAAGGGTGCTGACCGTGTTCATTGTCGTGTAATATGCACACTAACAATATGTGGGTCAAGCTTTGGTGAGGCGTAAAGCGAACTCTCCGTGGACATCTTCGGTCATCCACGATTCATGGAAGAAGTGTTTGGTCTAGGTTTTTGGGAGATAGCCTTCATCCTCGGCGTAGCGTTGCTGGTGTTCGGACCATCTAAGCTTCCTGAGCTCGCCAAAACACTTGGGCGAGGGCTTCGGGAATTCCGCAACGCAACCGACGATTTTCGGAGCACGATTGATGCGGAATTACACGACGATAAACCCTACCGTCCCGAGCCCAAGAAGCTTGATCCAGAGCAGCTACCAGAGACTATAGCTCGGGAGGGAGACGGTACGGCCGGATCGACGGCAGGGGCGGAGCCTACGATCCCCGCGGGTGAGGATGCTGCCGCCGCGGTATCTTCGGCTGTGCCTACCGAATCGCAAGTATCGGATGAGGACGTGAGCCTGCCTTCGGATTCCCCGGTCTCATCAACGGTCAAGAAAGCCTAAGAGGCCTCAATGACTTCTGACCGTACTGGTTTAGATACCACTCAATATACGCTGACAGAGCACCTCACTGAGTTGCGATCCCGGCTGCTTAAGTCTTTGGTAGCGATACTGCTCACAACGATCGGGTGTGCTGCTTTTGCTCCAACCATTTTGGAGTATGCGGTCAAACCGCTACAACAAGTTTTGGCGGACCGAAATCGGGTAGAGACTCTGCTCGTGCACGGAGCGGGAGCTGAGAAAATAGAGTTGGCCCTTTCTCAGATATCCCGAGTTCGTTATCGGGGTCGAGTGGCGGATATTGAGTCTGCCGTATCTCGGATTAGGCAAGCAGCCTCCACGCGGTACCCTATTGACTTGGTTTTGATCTCCAGCCAGGGCGTGGGTGAGTCTACATCGCTTCTGGAACAGCAACTTGCGTCGGTTAATCTGCCAGAGGTCGCCTACTTGGTTTCTGATTCACAGGCGCCGGAGGTGCGCGATCTCCAGCTTGAGGGGGCAATGGTTCTGGTTGCGCCTCCTCGGGCTGCGGTGCTTCACCGTTTGGTTCGCCGAGCGGCAGCCACCGGAGGCAAAATGCAGACTGGTGACAAGTTGGTGGTACTATCACCACTCGAACCATTCTTTGCGTATCTAAAGATAGCCCTCGTTTGTGGGCTTTTTCTGGCGTGTCCTCTTTGGATATATCAAGGGTGGGCATTTATTGCTCCCGGCTTGTACAGCCACGAGCGGAATTTCGCTCTTCCAGTGGTGTTGAGTGGTTCGGCGTTGTTCGTCGCCGGCGGTAGTTTCGCTTACTATGTGATGTTTCCGATGATGTTTGATGTGCTTATCAATCAGATGATGCCGGCATCTTTGGTGGGCTCGTTTACCGTCGATAACTATCTTGCGCTATTGATTAGGGTCACAATCGCCTTTGGAGTAGTGTTTGAACTTCCTCTGGCTCTGGCCCTGCTTGCTGCCGTGGGGCTCGTAAACGCAAAGAGCTTACGAGCGATGCGCAAATATGCGATTGTAGGTGCTTTCGTTCTTGGCGCGCTCTTAACACCCGCGGATCCTCTTTCTCAGGGTATGATGGCTCTACCATTAATTGTCTTCTATGAGATCGGCATCTTTCTCGCTGGGGTCTTTGGCAAGCGAGAGGGTTAACGAGTCAGAAGCTGTGATGCGCTGTTGTTCTAGCTTACTAGGTCGTGTTGCTAAACTCGGACAAGGTCTCTTGCTAGCTCATTCCAAGAATAGCCGGGTGGCTTGCAGTGGTTAGGGCGTATGTTTAACCCCCGGATCGCGTTCTGACTTGTTTCCTGCGTCTGTGAGGGTTTGGTGGCTTCACCTCCGGGGCTGAACCCTCACAAACTCAGGCTACGGAGCCGCTTCCGTAGCCTGAGATTGAAGACACGCCCCCAGCTTCCTGGGGTGCTGAGTCAGCTGGCTACGGCGAGCATCTATTCAAAGACTAGCAGGCCATCGGAGAAGTGGGATGGGTGATCCGCGAAGTATCTTTTCCGTGGAACGCACCGGATGAAGAGGGTGCATACCGGGCGAATGCAACCGATGAAAGGCGAAGCCGGTCCAGACGTTCCACGGAAAAAGGATGAGCGAAGCGCCTAACTCACTTTTCCGATGGCCTGCTAGAGTGTGCAGAGAGTACAATAGCA